>JBDRDQ010000622.1:0-2834 GCA_043820695.1 Gemmatimonadota bacterium
GGGAGTGTTTTCGGGGTTGGGAGGTGCGCCTTCGGCCGGGCCGGTGCGGGAAAGAGATCAGGCGCCCCAGCTCTGGTCGAAGTGATCGTCGGGAACGGGCTCAGGGTCGGCGGGATCGAACTCTGGGGATTGGTCGAGGTCGTCGGGGAACCCTTCCTGGGCGACCTCTTCCTTTTCCCCAACGCTGAGTTCCATGGCGAGCTCGGTCGATTCGAGACTTGATATCGACATTGGGCCGATTCCTGTGTCGATTGGGCCGGTTAGTGTGTCGATAAATCCCGGCATATTCCGGCATGTTTGCCGGGGAAAGCGGCAGATCGTACGTCCTACCCGTGATAAGTACGGCATCTTGCCGGGATTTGATGCCGTTTGCACCCGCCTGATAAGCCTCGGCACCGCGTCCTGGGGCGGGGGCCCTATGGGAAGAAACGTGGGCGGGCTCTTGCCCGGAGGGCCGCCGCGGCGCAGATGGAGGGGGCGGAGAGCGGCAAAGACCGAAAACGCATTGGTGCTGAGTCGAGCCCGTTGATAAGCCTGGTTCCCGGTCGCAAGCGCCCTTTCTTGGTGACGGCCACAAGCCGATCCCGATCAGAAGATTCCGAGAGCCTCCGACCGGGGCCGCATTCCCGCATCCCGTGCTTCTCAGGTCCACTTTCGGGAAGGAGATCGTCCGTTGGCAAAGCAAAGGCAGTCGCCCAAGCGTAAGGGTTCGCGGAACCGTCCGACACCGGTGATCAACCCCAACGCAGCCGGAATCGATGTCGAGGCGAGGGAGATCTACGTGGCGGTGCCGAACGATCGGGATCCTGAACCGGTCCGTACCTTCGCCACCTTCACGCCGGATCTGGTCAACCTGGCGGACTGGCTGGCGGCGTGCGGCGTCACCACAGTGGCCATGGAGGCCACGAGCGTCTACTGGATGCCGCTGTTCACCATCCTCGAGGAGCGAGGGATCGAAGTGTGCCTGGTCAACGCCCGTCACCTCAGGAGGGTGCCCGGTCGCAAGACCGATGTGCTGGACTGCGAGTGGCTCCAGTACCTCCACTCGGTCGGGCTGCTGCGGGGGTCCTTCCACCCGCCCGAAGCCGTGGCGGCCGTGCGCACGGTGCTGCGCCACAAGGCCTCTCTGGTCCAGATGGCCTCCTCCCACGTGCAGCACATGCACAAGGCCCTGACCCAGATGAACCTCCAGATTCACCACGTGATCAGCGACATCACCGGGGTGACGGGGCGCTTTTCCTACCCCCGACTCCGTGAGGAAGGTGTTGTACTTGGCCATCATGAAAGCAAGTGAGCGGTGGACCCGGCCCATACCGGACTGGACCTCCGCTCTCAACCATCTGTCCATCGTCTTAGAAGGACGGATACCAGTTTGACGACGAGGCCATTTACACAGAAAACCGTACAGACTCGCGCAAAGTCAACAACCCGGCCGCCACCGCCCTCCGCCTCGCCGCCCAAAGCCTCCATAGGAGCCCGTCCGTCCTCGCCCAGCACGAACACCAGATCCGGGTTCGCAAGACTCGCCGCCTCAAAGCTCAGGCCGCTGGCCTCGGTTACGACCTCGTTCCCGCAGAGGCTGCATGAGCCCGTTTCTTGGGAGCGTGAGGTCACCTGAAAAGCGTGAGGTCGGTAGCTCGAGGTCTACCCGGACCCAGCTTGGAACGCGTTTCCCGGAGGGAGGTTACGAGGCTCCCTTCAAACTGCGCGTGTTGTCGTAGTGGGTGAGGTGTCTACTGGCTGTAGGACTCCGTGGGTGGTCTCCTGACTGCGGTCATACATATCTTCACTCAGGAACCGTGACCTCTGAGAGGGCCTCGTCCCATGATGCTCCATGCGTAGGCATCCTTTTCCGATATTGTTGCTCCTTCTGGGGTTGCTGGGGCTTTTCGGCTGCTCTGACTCCTCGGGGCCGTCCGGTCCGCCTTCTGACAACCCGGTCCCCACCACCCTCTCGGCCGTCGAGGGGGAGGGGCTCCAGGCTCCGGCGGGGACGGTTCTGCCCATGGGCCCCACCGTTCAGCTCAAGGACCAGAACGGTCAGGTCATGGGCGACGAAGTCGTCAGCTTCCAGGTGCTGGAGGGGGGCGGGGCGGCGGTGATTTCCAACCTGGCCACGGACTCCCAGGGCCGGGCCCGGTCCATATGGATCCTCGGCACAACCACCGGGTCCACCCAACGTTTCAGGGCGTCGGTGGGGAGCCTCTCGGTGGAATTCCAGGCTGAGGTCGTCCAGCCGGTAATCGGACAGAAGTACTCGGGCCGAGGAGGGTATGCCGACTACTATGCCGGAAACTTACCCCTGGTGCTGACGGCGCCCCACGGTGGGAGCCTGCTTCCCACGGAGATCCCCGACCGGAGTTGGGGGACCACGGGGCAGGACCGGAATACCTTGGACCTGATCCTCCGGGTCCGGGATGCCATCCACCAGCGGACAGGTGCCTACCCTCACGTCATCTACTCCAATCTCCATCGCATCAAACTCGACCCCAACCGGGAGATCGTGGAGGCGGCTCAGGATGACCCGGAGTCGGAGCGGGCCTGGTGGGAATACCACACCTTCGCCGACCGGGCAGGGGACGTAGTTGAAGCGGCCTTCGGAGAGGGCTTTTACATCGACCTCCACGGCCACGGTCACGAGATTCCTCGTCTCGAGCTCGGCTACCTCCTCTCCGCCACGACCCTTTCCCTCGCGGACGAGTTCCTGAACAGCCCCATCTACGTCGGCGAGAGCAGTGTTAGGGTCCTGGCCGGGAAACCGGGCGCGACCCTGGTTGATCTTATCCGGGGCCCCAAGGCATTGGGCACGCTTCTCGAGGCCAGGGGGCTGCCCG
>JBDRDQ010000623.1:0-17027 GCA_043820695.1 Gemmatimonadota bacterium
TTCTCCCCCCATTCCCTCCATGAGCCCTCGGACGTCGTGGGGAACGAACCAGGTGTGTTGCCAGGCGTTTCCCTCGGTATAATCCGTCCCTTCGCGGTGGTCCGAACGCCGGGGATCGAAGGGTTCGGCCCACTCACCTTCTGCGGTCTTCCCTCGCATGAAACGCGTTTCAGGGTCCAGGACGTTATCCCACCAGGAGGCCCGGAAAATGAAGTGCCGGTAGACGTCCTCCTTTTCCAGATCCATGGCCATTGAGGCGATGGCCCAGTCGTCGAAGGCATACTCCAGCGTCTTGGTGACGGACTCCACCTCCAGCTCGGTGGGGATATACCGGAACGCCTTGTAGTTCTCCAGCCCCCGATGGTCCTGGTTGGCGCTCTTCACCATGGCTTCGAGGGCCTTGTCGGCGTCGAACCCCCGGAAGCCCTTCCGATAGGCATCAGCGATCACCGGAACCGCATGATGGCCTGTCATGGTGTTGGTCTCATTTCCAACCAGGGACCAGACAGGCAGAAGTCCATGCTGGTCATAAAAGGAGAGCATGGAGTTGACGAGGTCGTCTACCCTATCCGGGTCAATGAGGGTGAAGAGGGGGTGAGCGGCCCGAAAGGTGTCCCAAAGGGAAAAGATGGCGTGTTTCCGGTATCCCTCGGCGGTGTGAACCTGCCCGTCGGCTCCTCTGTAGCGGTTGTCTACGTCCTGAAAGAGGATAGGGGCCAACCGGGTGCGATAAAGGGATGTGTAGAAGGTCCGCATGTCCTCCTCTGAACCTCCCCCGACCCTCACCTTCCTCAGCTCCCGCTCCCATGCCTTCCGGGCGCCTTCCCGGATCCCGTCGAAATTCCAGTCAGGCACCTCGGCTTCCACATTGGCTAGCGCTCCTTCCTCATCCACGTAGGAGAGACCGACCTTCAAGAGAAGCTGGTCACCCTCTGCGGTGGGATCGAAGGCAAAGAGCGCGCGCAGGGCCGTTGACGTCGCCCTTGCGTCCCCGGAGGCAATCCTGCCTCGGTTGAGGGCCTCCAACGGGGCCGTCGAATCGGCGAAAGCCACGGAGCGAACGGGTCGAGAAAAGGCCAGAGCGAAGAAGAGCTTTTGATCCTTGGCCCATCCTTGAGAAAAGCGGTAGCCGGTCACCAGGGTATCGTTCACGACCCGGATGCTGGTCTGCACCGGAGAATCCCAGTTGATGGCGTATCCCAGATCGACGAAGACCGCCGGTTGGTCCGTTTCGGGGAAGGTGTATCTGTGCATCCCCACCCGGGTCGTGGCCGTGAGTTCCGCTTGGATCTCCTGGTCCTCCAGGAAGACGGCGTAATATCCTGGCGAGGCCTCTTCCCGTTCGTGGGAGAAGCTGGAGCTGGCTTTCCGGTCCCAGCGGTCCTTGAAGGGCTCATTCACCGGTACGTAGGCCTTCACCGGCATGACCAGTATGTCCAGGAGGTCCCCAATGCCGGTTCCGCTCAAGTGGGTATGGCTGAACCCCACCAGAAGGCTGTCCTCCCAGTTATATCCGGCGATCCAATCCCAACCCCCTTGCCCCTGATCGGGGCTGAGTTGGACCATTCCCCAGGGGACCGTGGCCCCCGGGTAGACGTGGCCGTGGCCGCCGGTCCCGATGAAGGGATCGACGTAAGGGGCTAGAGGCTCCAGGTCCTCGAGGCTCCCCTCCCGGGAGGGGGAGTCGGGGGGCTGGCAGGCTGCCACCGCCAGCCAAAGGCCGGCGGCTAGAAGGGTTATGGGGCGATTCATGTAAGGTCCTTAACAGGCCTCAGCGATCTGTCAGAAGCTGGGGACGCTCTCGATGCACCTTTAGGATCAACTCGCCAAAGAGGGTGTTCGCCCACGCGAACCACTCTCGGGTAAAACGGGTTGGATCGTTCTGATGGAAGGACTCATGCATGAGTCCCGTTCCCCCATGAGTCTCCGTCAACATCCGGAGGCAGTGGGCGATCTCCGCATCATCAGTGGAAGTGAGGGCCCTCATGGTGATCCCGAGGGGCCAGATCATCTCCAGGCCCACATGGGGTCCACCTACCCCCTCGCCGGCAGAGCCCGAGAAGTGGTAGGGATTGTCCTTGCTGAGGACGAAGGCCCGGGTGCGGCGGTAAAGAGCGTCGTCGGAGGCGCAGGCCCCCAGGTAGGGGAGAGACAGGAGGCTGGGGACGTTGGCATCGTCCATGTAGTGCCGGTTCCCGAAACCGTCCACCTCATAGGCCCAGACCTCCCCATGAGTGGGGTGAGTCACGACAGCATGTCGGAACAGGGCTTCCCGGACCTCGGCGCCCAGGGCCGCACACTCCCGGGAGAACCCGATTTCCCCTCGAATACCCTGAATCATATCTGCCAACTGAAGGAGCGACACCACAGCGAAGTGGTTGGAGGGGACCAGGAAGGGAAAGGTCGTGGCGTCATCCGAGGGCCTGAAGATGGAGACGATGAGGCCGACGGGTCGAATGGGGTTCCCGTAACCGGCGCCGGCCACCGTGTCGGTTTGCCAACCCGTGACTCGCTGGAACTTGTACGGGCCCCGGTTCTCCTTTCGTTGCTGTTGCCGGAATGTCTCCAAAACCCGGCCCATGGCCTCCCTCCACTCTGCGTCGAAGGGGGAGGTGTCACCCGTGGTCTTCCAGTACGAGTAGGCCAGTCGAACGGGGTAGCAGAGGGAGTCGATTTCCCACTTTCGTTCATGGAGTTCGGGCTTCATCTCCGTCAGATCGTCGGCCCACTGGCTCTCACCCGGTTCCCGGTTGAAGGCATTGGCGTAGGGGTCGATGAGGATGCAGCGGGTCTGCCGGTGGATGACTCCCCTGATGAGGGCACGAAGCTCATCGTCCTCCGGCGTCAGGGGGAGGTACGGCCAGAGCTGGGCGGTCGAGTCCCGAAGCCACATGGCCTCGATGTCACCCGTGATGACGAAGGTGTCGGGTTTGCCGTCTACCGTCCCGAACTCCACCGTCGTGTCCAGAGTGTTCGGGAAGCAGTTCTGGAAGAGCCACGCCAACTCGGGATCGGAGATGTCATCCGAGACCTGGCGGATGGTCTCCTCCACCGCCCTGGAAGTGAACCGTCGTTCTCCGGGTGGCGGGCGCTTGGAGGAAAAATCCTGGGATCGCCCGGTGGCCCGGTGGATCCGGGGGGAGGGGTGGAGAACGGGGGTTTCACCCGCCTCCGCCCCCGCCGGTCCTCTCATCCCAACAAGGGACGCTCCCAACGCCGCAGCGCTACCCTTCTTCAGAAAATCCCTGCGGCTGGGGTCCTGCCTGTCCCCCAGGGACGATTCCGGCGTGCCCCCCGGGGAGGGCTCAGCCATGACTGCTGGTGTCGAAGATCCCCTCCACTTCTTCGTAGGCAGCATGCACTGCGTCGATGGCGGCTTCCACATCGGTCCGGCTCGGGCTATCCAGGGTGGCGATAAGGGCACCGACGGCCTCGCCGAGCTGGGTCACGACCATCTCGAAATGGGCCTGGTGGCTGGCGAGGTTAGAGGGAAGCTCGGCCGCCTGAAGGGGAGGAATAGCCGCCGCCATGTCTGTCGAGGCGCTGCGGATTTTCTCAAGGTCGTACCCCGGACCATAGTAGTGATAAAGGCCGTAGAGGTGCTGGTGGAAAGCCTCCAACTCCGGCAGGACCGGACGGACGATCCGGACCATGCCTTCGTAGTTCATGTGGAAGGCTTCGGTATACGCCAGCATCTCCGCCTGGTTTCCGGCGTCGACCGCTGCCTTCAGGCCAGCGTAGGAGTCCATCAGGAGCTGCTTCTGCTCATCCCATCGGGCTTGCTTATCCTGGAGTATTCCCGGGAGCTGGGCTTCCAACAATGCGGAGAGGGTCGCTTCGAACTGGGGAGTGGCCGCCGCGATGGCCTCATAATCCTGTGCCGGAAAGGCTTCGTGCCAGAGTGGTTCCATGGTCTCATGGACCGCATCCAGCTCCGGAACTTCTGCGACAAGCTCGGCTGCCGGGACATCCGGAACGGATCCGGATTTTTCTCCGCACGCGGGAAGCAACAGAAGGACGGCGGCAAGGGCGGGCAAGGAAAAAACGACTCGAATGTTCATAACGACCCTTCCTCGGAAAAAGTCTATTTACTTCAAGTCGTCCTCGGGAGCGATCCGGCCCGAAAGCCAGGCTCCGGCCTGGAGGACGTACCCGATCTCTGGAAGATCTTCTACCAAGCCAGGATCCACAATGAGGTCCATGGGGCCGGCCGGGGTTTCCATCCGGAGCCGAACGAACTCCCGGCCCGTCAGTTGGTTGGTGACCCGCTCGGATTCCAAGGCCCTGCCCACCATCAGGGCATGGGCTGTGGGTTGGCCGCCCTCCATCTGGGCCACCATCCCGGCAGGGAGGAATGCTGGAATCCCCAGGGGTTTCAGGTCGGGTTGGCCTTCCCTGAAGGCTTCTTCCGTGGGATACACATTCAACTCCACGGCGAATCCCGCCAGCTCCACATCGTGCTTGGCCGTGAGGAAAGCTTCTTTCACGTCTGGGAAGTCCGGGGCATCGAATACCATGGGGTAGCCGCCGCCCAGGGAGGGGTTCGATCCACCTTCCTGGGTCAACCCCAGGAAGCCCCCGTCGTAGGGGGACACTTCGGGCCTCTCCAGGATGGCCTGGATCTCCAGGCGAATCCGGGGCCCCCCGGCGAAGTGGGGCTGAACCGACTTCATGGTTCCGGTTTCGTCCAAATAGATCCAGAGCTCGGCGCCGGAGGGGTCGTGCCAGCGGAGAGTCATGCTGTCGGCCCGCTGGGAATGAGGTTTCGACTCTTTGAGGATTCTCCGTACCTGCTGTTGCCGCTCCTCAACGGAGGGGCTTCCGATTCCCAAGGCGGCGAGATGATCCGTCACGTTCACGACTCCTGTTCTATGTAGACTCTGGGCCTCCTGAGCCCAGGGGTTAAGTCATGTAACTTCGGGGTTTCACCTCGTTCGGACCACCCCTTCGTCCGGCCCCAGGTCCGGGCCCAGGTCCGGCCCCTCCTCTGGTTCCTTCTCCAGGCCCTTCTCCAGTCCCTTCTCCGGTCAGGTAAGCTCCTACCTGCGTTGTGGGTCGGTTCTCCCTTCCGTAGCTTCGTCCTTTGCGGCTTGTGGGTCCACCAAGACCATGGCACTGCTCGACATTCCTGTTCCGGAGGTCCATTGATCGCCTTCACCCCACTGGATTGGTTCTGGGCCGGCGCCTTCCTCCTTTTGATGGTGGGTGGCGCGTTCTTCTTCTATCGACTGGCCCGGCGATCCGAGTCTGATTTCTTCTTGGCTGGGCGGCGACTGCCCTGGTGGCTCCCGGCCTCCAGTGTCTTCAGCACCCACACGGCCACCGACACCCCCATGTGGGTTACGGGGGTCATCTATGCCCACGGGTATCGGGGCCTCTGGTACACCTTCTTCACGGCCTGGACGGCCATCGGGTCCTTTGTGTCCGCACGCATCTTCCGTCGTTCCCTGGCCTATTCACAGGCCGAGTGGCAGGTGCTGCGATTCGGGGGTCTCGGGGCGGAACTGCTGAGAGGATGGCTGGCCGGTTGGCAGGTCTTCATGAACATGTTTATCCTGGGGTGGGTGGGGATGGCCATGGGGAAAGTGGGGGCTCTGGTCTTCGGGTGGCCCATCTGGGTGGGATTGGTTTTTCCCACCCTCATCACCGCGGCCTACACCCTGGTGGCGGGCTACTGGGGCGTGGTCATGGGCGACTTCCTCCAGGGGATCGTAGCGATATTCGCTATCCTCATTGTCTCCCTGGTGGGAATCGCGGCGGTGGGTGGGCCGGCGGAACTGAGCGGCCGACTGGTGGAGATGGGGGAGGGGTGGCGGATGAACGCCTTCGCCTTCACCGGTCTCTTTTCAGGGGATTTCCCGGTGGCTTGGTGGCTGACGATGCTTGTCATTGCCGTGGTGGGGGGATTCGGCATGGGCACCAGTATCGACTGGTATCCGGAGGCCCAGCGCATCCAGTCGGCAGGCTCCGTGAGGGACGCGTCCTACGGCATCTGGGCCGGAGGGGCGGTCACTCTTATCCGAAACGGCTTCTGGGCGGCATCCATCCTGGCTTTCTTCGTCCTGGCTCCGGGCATTGTCGAAGTGGCCGACTATGAGCTGGGCTGGTTCCGGCTGGGCTTCGAACTCCTGCCGGCGGGGTTGGTGGGGGTGTTCTTCGCGGCCATCCTGGCCATTCACCTCTCCACCATCTCCAGCCACCTGAATCTGGGCGCCCTCTATTTCACTCGGGACCTCTTCCAGCGATACCTGAAGCCCGAAGCGTCGGAAGAGACTCTGGTGTGGGTAGGCCGACTGGCTACGGCGGTTCTCCTCATCGGGTCCTTTTTCTATGGGATGATGATGCAGGAGATCACCCAGTGGCTCATCTTCGCCCTTTGGCTAATGATGGCCGGGATCTGGCTTCCCAACATTCTCCAGGTCGTCTGGTGGCGTTTCAATTCCTGGGGATACCTGTCGGCCTGGATGGCGAATCTGGGAGTGGCATGGCTGGTGGTGTGGATTCTTCCGGCCTTCGGTGTGTTTCCACCTCTGCCCGATTACCTCCAGTTCTGGCTCCTCATGGCTCTTGGAGCCGCCGTTTTCTTCCCCGCTACTCTCCTCACCAAGGCTGAGGATATGGACCACCTGATTCGGTACTACCTCCAGACTCGCCCCCTGGGGTGGTGGGGCCCCGTGCACCGTGAGGCGGTCAGGCGGGGGCTCATCGATGAAGGAACGGCTGCTGCGGGCGTTGGAATGGCAGGATCGGCCGGGGTCGGGGCTGCGGGCCAAGGTAGGGCTGGATCGGCAAAGGCGCGCCCCATCATCAAACGTGCGTGGACGGCCGCCGAAGCCGAGGAGTGGACCCGGGAGGACTGGATCGTCATCGCTTTGTCCCCCTTGGTAATGGGCTCTTTCATGGTGGGGGTGGCCTCGCTTTTGGTGCTTCAACCGGGCGGTATCCTCCTGACCACCTTTGCGGTCCTTGGGACCCTGGTGATCTACTGGGTCATCGATCCAAAGCTCAGGGCGGTGTCGGCGGAATACGAGAGCCGACAGGCGCAATACCTGGAGGAGTTGGAGCGGGGGGTTCGTTGGGAGCAAACGGGTTCAGGAAAGGAGGCATAACCATGGATGATCAAGGACTGGTTACCGTCATCGGCATGAGCATCGCCTACGTCGCCTCCTTCCTGGGGATGGCGTTGGCCTGGTATGGATGGAAGAAAAGGCATCAGGGGGGAGAGGAATGATGGTGGTCCTGGCAGCGGTGGTGGTAGGGCCCGCACGGGCTTTGGAGGCGGCATGGGCTCTGGGGGCGGCGCTCCAGGCCACCCCCGGGATGGCCCCACTTCCTGCGGATCCTCCCATCGGCGGACCCATCTGGACCGTGGTCATCCCGGCCCTCCTTCTCATCGGGTCCTTCTTGGCGACGTTTTTCCTCTACAAAAGGTTTGCACAGGAGGAGGGAGAGTGAGGTATCTTAGCGTAGTCCTCGCTTTGCTCGTTGGGGTGGGGCCCCTCATCGCCCAGGGTTCTCTTCCGACCGTCGTCGTCCTCTCCACCGGCGGCACTATCGCCAGCACCCAGTCCGAGGAGCAGGGGGGGTACACGTCCAGCCTTGCGGGAGAGCAATTGGTGGCCGCCGTTCCGGGGTTGGACCAAGTGGCCGTCATCGAGGTCCAGAATGTGGTGAACGTGGGGAGTACCAATATGACTCCGGCTCTTTGGTTGGAGGTCTCCCGGCGAGCCATTATCGCCCTGGAACGGGGCGAGGTGGCCGGGGTTCTGGTCACCCACGGCACCGACACCATGGAGGAGACCGCCTATTTCCTGGACCTCACCGTGACAAGTGAGAAGCCCGTAATCCTGGTGGGTTCAATGAGGGCGGCTTCGGAGTGGGACGCCGACGGTCCCCGGAACCTCCTCAACGCCGCTCAGGTCGCGGTTTCGGACGAGGCGAGGAGGATGGGGACGTTCGTGGTCCTGAACGGAGAGATCCACGCGGCCCGGGAGGTGACGAAGACCCACTCCCTGGCCTTGGAAACGTTCGATACCCCGGAGTTTGGAGCGCTGGGTGTCGTCGATCCGGACGGGGTCCGGTTCTATCGGGCCCCCCTCCGGCGTCTGTCCATTCCCATGGCCCCTGATGTCGTCCTCCCCACCGTGGACACCATTCCCAACTATGCCGGGTCGGACGGGCGGCTCATCAGAGGCCTTCTGAAGGAAGGGCCGGTCGACGGATTGGTCGTAGATGCTTCAGGGGCCGGCAACATCGCTGCCCCGCTGTTCGAGGCGGTCAAGGAGGCCAGGGAACAGGGCGTCGCGGTGGTCATCACCAGCCGGACCCATTCCGGCCGTGTCCTTCCCCTGTATGCTGGAGGTGGAGGGGGAACCACCCTCCATGCGTTGGGATGTGTGTTTGCCGACAACCTCTCGGCCCAAAAAGCCAGGGTTCTCCTCATCGCGGCCCTGACTCGGACCAAGGATCCGGAGAAGTTGAGGGCCTTCTTCAGTCGCTGAAGGGTCGGCCCTTTCGGATAACGGCGGTCCCCGGGACCGGCCTGGGGCAAGAAAGTGTCCGACCGACCCTCAGCTCTTCTTTCGGGTCTTCACGAACACGCTGCTGAATACCCGCTCGACTCGGGTGCTCTTGCATTCAGGGCAACTGACCTTCTTCGAGCCGTGTTCAGTAATCCTCTCGATGCGCTGAAAGCTGTGCCCGCATTTTTTACAGGCATAATCGTAGGTGGGCATCCTGTCTGTTCTCCGTGAATGAACCGGTCTGGGATTGTGATCCAGGGAGCTATCCTGGCCCAAACACAGGTTCTGACCCTTAAGATACTTCTCCGGATCCCCTTCCAAACAGAGGCCTTGCTTCAAGAGGGCTTTCTTCCCGGTCTCAATCCAAGATGGCCGCCCGCACCAACTCGAGGAACTTCCCCCTGGGTTTCCGGCCCCGTGGGGTCTGCGTGAAGACCAGGACGATTAGGTCTTGGTTCGGATCCACCCAGGCACCGGTGCCGTCGGATCCCGTATGGGAGAAGGTTCCGTCAGCGGCCACGTTCCATCCGTAGCCGTAACCCACTCGAGCGCCGCGCTCGGGGTCGAACTCCCCTCCTGAAAAGTACGTGTCGCTGGTCATGGTCTGGACTGTCTCCTCCTCCAGGATCCTGACTCCCCCGTACACCCCCCCGTTCAAGAACATCTGACAGAAAATGGCGTAGTCCGGAGCCGTAGAGATCATTCCTCCGGAAGCCCGGACGAAGGGGACCTGGGGTTCGTTTCCGGGCTCCCATCCCGGTACCCATCCGCCGTCACGCTGCTGATAGTACACGGCTCCCATTCGGTTCAGCTTTCCATCCAGTTTTTCTGCCACTTCGTGGTGGTAGGAGTCGTTCATTCCGAGGGGAGTGTATATCCGCTCGTCCAAAAAGCTCTCAAGGCTCTGGCCCGACGCCATCTCGACAAGAGCCCCCAGGGTGTTGTAGCCCGGATTGGAGTAGGAATACGAGGTGCCCGGAAGGACCTCGGCGCCCACCTCCCCGAAGCGGGCAGCCTCGAGCTGGAGGGTCGGGGCGTCCGGGTGCTCCGGAGACGGCTCCATGTATGGTTCCAGGAAAAGCGAGCTGATCCGAAAGCCACTCGAATGGTTCAACAAGTGCCTGATCTGGATGAAACCCGAGCGATAGTTGTCGAAGGAAGGGATGTGCTCTCGAACCGGGTCGTCGTAGGCCAGCTCCCCCTCCTCCACCAAGATGCCAACCGCAGTGGCGATGGTCGGCTTGGTGTTGGATGCCATGCGGAACATGGTGTTCATCTCCATGGGGAGATCCCGGCCCGTATGGCGCCAACCTATGGCCTCATGGAGGACCACCTTTCCGTCTTTGGCCACCAGAATCACGGCACCTACCAGATCCCCTGCTTCAATCGCGTCCCGGAAGAGTTGGACTCCCGACTGGAGAATGGCGGAAGACATCCCAACCTCTTCCGGCGTACCCGTCGAAAGAGTGACATCCTGGTGTTCGCCGGGGTCTTGGATCGAAATGGCGGCCCGGATTGGGGTGGGCCCGGTCACCGAAAGGAGAAGTCCGAGAACCGGAGGGAACCAAGATGGTATCCTCAGGCGGGAGGTAGGGGAGGGGGCCACGTGCATCTCGGTCTCCTTTGTCGGGATGGGGGCTGGCAACCCGGAACCCACCGGGCACCCAATCCGTCATAGTAAGGTTCGGGCCGCCGGTTCCGGAAGATGATCGACGCCGGAAGATGATCGACGCCGAATCCTACGAGGGCTCCGAGAGCAACACGGTTTAGGTACCCGCCTTATTCCGGCCGGCGGGAAGGCACCTGCTCTCGGCCTCAGTGATGAATCGGCGGTGGTCACCCCTTCGTGGGAAGCCCTCGCCGGGACCGTGCCCCCGAACCCGGGTCGGAAGATGTCTACCAAACGTCCACCAGCGTCAGCCTGCTGGCAAAGCCTCCTTGCAGTCCCCCTGCTTCTCTTCGTTTTTGTGTTCCCTATTCTCCATTACGAAACAGTCTGGCAGACCGCAGAGGCATTCTCCGACTTTCGCCAGCGGGAGCCGGACGACGGCGAACCCACGTCCGACACCCTTACGCCTTCCGGGGCGTACCAGGATGCGGCCATGGGTACTGATGGTCAGTATGACCTTATACCCTTGGGGCCAGATTCGTAGACGGCCCCGACCTGAGATCGACCCTCCGCGGCCTGAGTCTTCCCCGTCCCACCTTGAGATCCTCCCCGGTGGGCCGTATCCTGGCGACTTCTTGTCCGTCGATCGTTGTCGCCAGCCTAGCGAGCCCAACATGCTTCCCCCAAAAGTCTTCGATCTGACCCGGACCGGAGCCCTGTCGGCTCTGGTTGCTCTCTTCGGCTTCGGGATGGTCACGAATGCCGCTGCCCAGGTGGACCTTCCTTCGTTGGCCCAGGAGTTCTCGTGGAGGGAGGTCGGCCCCGCAAACCCCGGGGGCCGAATCATCGATGTAGAGGGCGTTGAATCCAGTCCCCACATCATCTACGTGGGAACAGCCACAGGTGGGCTCTGGAAGACGGTCAACGCAGGGATCGCCTGGGAGCCGCTCTTCGACGACCAACCCATCGCCTCCATCGGGGACATCGGGCTCTCCAGGTCGAACCCCAATGTGCTCTACGTCGGAACTGGAGAAGCCAACAATCGGAACAGTTCTCCTTGGGGGGCTGGGGTTTTTAAATCCACCGACGCCGGAGCAAGCTGGACGTTCGTGGGCCTCGAGGAGACGCGGCACATCGCTCGCGTCGTGGTGCACCCCACCGATCCGGACGTGGTCTACGTCGCAGCCATGGGGCATCTCTGGGGGTTCAACGAGGAGCGAGGGGTTTTCAAGACCACGGACGGCGGCTCGACATGGGAAAAGGTCCTTTATCTGGATGAGGAAACCGGAGTCACGGATCTGACCATGGACCCTGTGGACTCCGAAATCCTTTATGCGGTGGGCCACATGCGGGAGAGGGACAAGTTCGACGCCGGGGACCCGGTGGATCAGTGGGGGCCCAAAGCCGGGATCTATGTCACCCACAATGGTGGAGTGGATTGGGTCAAGTCCGAAGAGGGGTTGCCCACCGTGGAGGTTGGCAGGATCGGGATTGACGCATCCCGGAGCAGTCCCGGGACGGTTTACGCTTTGGTGAGCACCGAGCCCCCGCCGACTGCCGGACCAGGAGGGGGAAACCAACCAACCGAACAGGAAGAGGCCGAACCGCTGGATCCCAACCGGGACGGGATCTTCAAGAGCGCCGATTACGGAGTCACCTGGGTGAAGGTAAATGACTGGAACAACCGGCCGTCCTACTACAGCCAGATCCGGGTCGATCCCAATGACTCGGAGGTGATCTGGGGGTTTGCCTCACCCATGGCGTATTCCGATGACGGTGGGCAGACCGTGGCCTCAGGGCCTGAGGTCCAGGGCTCGACCCATATCGACTACCATGCCGGCTGGATCGACCCCAACAACTCCGACCATGTGATCGTCGGAGGCGACGGGGGCATCAACGTCACCTGGGACCGGGGCAAGAACTGGGAGGTGATTCAAGAGATCGGGCTGGCTCAGGCCTACGCCATCTCAGCAGATATGCGAAAGCCCTATTACCTGGTGGTGGGCCTTCAGGACAACGGCGTGTGGGTCGGTGCGAGTCGCGGAAGGATCACCCAGGGCGTCACCAACAATGATTGGTTCGCCCTTTCCAATGCCGACGGCTTCGTGAGCCAGGTTGATCCCACCGACTTCAATACCATCTACGCCGCGACCCAGAACGGCAACATCTACCGGCAGGACCTGAGAACGGGCCAGAACGCCAGGATTCGTCCCCAGCCCCCCATGCCTGTGGGGGGGGAGGAGCGGGAGCGATATCGTTTCGATTGGAACACCCCCTTCATCCTTTCCCCCCACAACCCACAGACTCTGTACCTGGGGGGCAACAAGCTCTTCAAATCGGTTGATCGTGGAGACCTTTGGAGCGAGATCAGCCCCGATCTGACCGCCCTTCCAGAGGAGAGAAGCAGTGCCATCGTGTCCGTCGCGGAGTCTCCGTTGGTGCCGGGTCTGCTCTGGGCCGGAACCAACGACGGGAATGTCTGGCTCAAACGGAGCGAGACGAGTGGTTGGGAATTGTTGAACGAGAAGATTCCCAACGTGCCGGAGATGTACTGGGTTAAACGAATCGAAGCGTCCCATCATGAGGCGGGCCGGGCCTTCGTGGCGTTTGACGGGCATCGCCACATGGACCTGGCTCCACACATTTTCATGACCGACGACTTTGGGCAGACCTGGTCCAACATCACCAGCGGCCTCCCCGAAGGATCCATCTATGTGGTTCGCGAGGACCCCAAGAACCCGAACCTTCTCTTTGCAGGCAGTGAGGTAGGTGTCTACTTCTCCATGGACCGTGGGGCGACCTGGGCCCGGTTCATGAACGGGTTACCCACTGTCCCGGTTCACGACATACTCATTCACCCCCGGGACAATGACCTGATTGCCGGCACCCACGGCAGGGGCGCCTGGATTGCCGGGAACATCACGTCGCTTCAGCAGCTTTCCCCTGAAGTGATGGGGAAGGAATTGCATCTGTTCGAGGTGCGGCCGGAAGTCCAATGGCTGAGCACCTATGAGTTCTCATGGACGACGGACAAGCGGTTTTACAAAGACAATCCACCTACCGGATCCACGATAACGTTCTACCTGAAGAACGAACCTACGCAGTTGGCCAAGGTCGAGATTCTGGACATCACCGGTGAGGCCAAGCGGACCCTGAGCCCCGACCTCCTCCATGCGGGCATCAACTCGGTCTTCTGGGATCATCGGGGGGACCCGCCACCTGCGCCTGAAGTGCCAGAGGGGCAACAGGCACGTTTCCGCGGACCCAGGCAGGGACCCCTGATTCCCCCAGGGGAATACCTGGTTCGGTTGACCGTAGGGGATCAGGTCCAGACCACTCGCCTCGTCATCGAGGAAGACATTCCTGGGTATATGGGGCGGTAGCGGGCGGGAGTGAATCCCGCGTGGGGTTCCCCATTCCCCACGCGGGGTTTCTGCCTCTACCCCCAGCGGCCCGGCCCCGCACTAGTTGATGATCGCGGAGATCCCTACTGAGAGCCTGATGGCGCCGAATCCGCGGGCGCCGTCCTCTTTGTCACCCTCCAACCACTTGTCGTAGCCGCCCTCAAGACGGAGGAACGCCGTTTTGGCAAAGGGGATCTTCACGCCGACTCCTCCCCCGATTCCAAACTGGCTCTCGCTATCGCTCTCTCCATCGAAGGAATGGCTCTGTCGGTTGAGGCCGGCCCCCAGGCGCACATAGGGCAAGGGAATCATCTCGAACTCCTTGAAGTGATAGACCAGGTTCGGGAAGATCTGGACGGCGGTGACGGAGTTGTCCTCGCTCGACCAGCGAGCGAGGGAGATGGACGGTTCGATGGAGATCTGGGGCGAGACGAAGAACCCGAACCGCACGACTCCCGTTCCCCAGGAGGAGGACATGCTTGGGAGGCCAATCACCGTCACGTTATCGGCTTCCTCCTCATCCGGCAGAAGGATTGAAAGCCCCATGTCGAAGCCGAACTCCACGGGCTTGGTCTGGGCGGAAAGGGGCGGGATGAGGATCAGAAAGGCCAAGGCAGTCAGGCCGGCGGCGTGTCTCTTCATGGTAGTCTCCTTTCCCAAGGCCTCGGAACCACCGTATGGGTTCCAATGCGGGGGAATGGGGATCCCCCTTGACGTGCCTATAAGTTGTGAGTTTGGCGGATGGGACAGGATACGTCAGATGACGTAGGAGGAAGACTCCGTCGACGTAGGTGGAGAGGCTCGCCGGCTGCCTTCGCCGGCCGTAGAATGCCCTACCGTCGTGGCCCTTCGGTTTTACTGAACTTCAAGGCAGGTATTTCATGAAGAAGCTCGTATTCCTCGTCGCGTTGGCGTGTACATCGTGTGTCCCCCAGGACGCACCGACCGGTGAGCTGGCACGCTGGGAAGAGCAGGCCCGGAACGTCACCATCATCCGTGATGATTGGGGCATTCCACACATCCATGGTGGAACGGACGCCGAGGCCATCTTCGGTCTCATGTACGCCCAGGCGGAAGACGACTTCAATCGGATCGAGGTAAACTTCCTCAACTCCCAGGGGCGCCTCGCTGAGGCGGAGGGGGAGGGAGAGATCTGGCAGGACCTGCGGATGAAGCTCTTCATCGACCCCGAGGAGATGAAAGCGCTTTATGATGTGAGTCCCGGGTGGCTGAAAGAACTGATGGACGCTTGGGCCGACGGGTTGAACTACTACCTCCATACCCACCCGGAAGTGACGCCCAGGGTCATCACGCACTTCGAGCCCTGGATGGCCCTTACCTTCAGCGAGGGCAGTATCGGGGGGGACATCGAGCGGGTGAACCTGAGCCAGCTCGAGGCTTTTTATGGTGACGGCCAGGGGGCCGAGGTAACCACGGCCGGGGGCTCCGGAGAGGTCGGCGAACCCTCAGGCTCCAACGGGATCGCCATCGCCCCGTCCAATACCGTCAACGGGAACGCCCTCCTTCTGATCAACCCCCACACTTCCTTCTTCTTCCGGCACGAAGCCCACGTCTCAAGCAACGAGGGGTTGAATGCCTACGGGGCCCTGACCTGGGGGCAGTTCTTCGTCTATCAGGGGTTCAATGAGACTGCCGGCTGGATGCATACCTCCAGCAACGCCGACAATATCGACGAGTTCCTGGAAACCATCGTTGAGAAGGAGGACGGCCTCTTCTACCTGTACGGTGACGAGGAGCGGCCCGTGGAGATGAGGCAGGTCACGGTCCCCTTCAAGACCGACGCGGGCATGGCCCAGCGGGAATTCACCGTCTACAGGACCCATCACGGGCCCATTGTGAGGGAGGTGGATGGGAAGTGGGTCGCGGTGGCCCTCATGGACGAGCCCATGAGCGCGCTCATTCAGTCCTTCAACAGGACGAAGGCGACGAACCTGCAGGAGTACGTGGACATCATGGACCTCCACACCAACTCCTCCAACAACACCCTTTTCGCAGATGCGGAAGGCAACATCGCCTACTTCCACTCCAATTTCGTCCCCGACCGGGACACCCGGTTCGACTACGCACGTCCTGTGGACGGGAGCGATCCCGCCACGGACTGGAAGGGGGTCCATTCATTTGCGGAATCCCCCAACGTCATCAACCCGCCGAATGGCTGGACCTACTGCACCAACAACTGGCCGTATTCGGCGGCCGGACCGAACAGCCCCAGGCAGGCGGACTACCCATCCTACATGGACACCGGGAGCGAGAATTTCAGGGGCATCCATGCTATCAGGGTCCTGGACGGGAAGACCGACTTCACGTTGGATGGGCTCATTGGCGCAGCCTACGACAGCTACCTCCCGGGATTCGAAGGTCTGATCCCCGCCTTGCTCCGGGCTCATGAAGGGACCCCGGCCTCGAACCCGTTGAAGGCGCAGCTGGCCGAACAGGTGGAAACTCTCCGGGGCTGGGATCTTCGGTGGGGCGTCGAATCCGTGGCTACTTCCCTGGCCATCTTCCTGGGAGACGAACTCATGCCCCTGGTTCGGGGCGATGCCAGGGCCGCCGGAATGGACGTCTATGACTACATCGCCACCCGGGCCCCGGCCCAGCAGCTCATGGAGGCGCTGGCGGCGGCTTCAGCACGGCTGGAAGGGGACTTCGGCGACTGGAGAACACCCTGGGGCGAGATCAACCGCTTTCAACGTTTGACAGGAGACATTGTCCAACCCTTCGACGATGAAGGGCCCAGCACTCCGGTGGGATTCACCTCCTCCAGCTGGGGATCCCTGGCCTCCTTCGGTGCCCGGAGGTACCCCGGGACCAAGCGGTTCTACGGCACCAGCGGAAACAGCTTCGTGGCCGTGGTGGAGTTTGGGGACAGCGTCCGGGCCCGGGCCGTCACGGCCGGGGGGCTGAACAACGACCCGGCCTCACCCCATTTCAACGACCAGGCGGGAAGGTACGCCACCGGCAATCTGCGGGACGTTTACTTCTACCCCGGCCAGCTGGAGGGGCATATCGAGCGGGAGTACCACCCCGGGGGGTGAGCCGGCCCGGACCCTATCTGAAGTCGTCTATTCCCTGTTTGAGCCACCACAGCGGTCAGGTCTGGCTCTATAATGATTCTGTGGCATCGGATTCCCTTGGACATTATTGTTACCTCCATCACCCTAGGCGTCGTACCGGCCCCGCTCCCAAAGATCCAGACGGTTCGGTCTTGAAACCGATTGTTGCCTCTTGAGTTTGGGGAAGGAGAGGTTTCGTTCGATGGCTCGAGGGTAATCAATCCATGGCCGCCCTTGGGCGCCCCCTTTAGGTTGGGGGTTCTTTCCCGTCCAGCTCCAGCTGGGGGTGGCCCGGCCAAGTGAGATCCATGAGCTTCGACTCTCTCCTTCAGCGGGCCACGCTTCGTTTCCCACGCACTCCCCTCCGGGCTCTCCTCGCCACGGTTGTTCTGGTCCTGACCGGGTGTGCGGATCAATC
>JBDRDQ010000624.1:0-13592 GCA_043820695.1 Gemmatimonadota bacterium
GTATGTGTTCTATCTCGACCCGAAGGTCGTCGGCTGCAGCATCGTGGAGACCGGCGGCAGGATCGCCCTGCTCAGACGCGCCATCGAGCCTCAGAAAGGAAAGTGGGTCATCCCGGGCGGCTACGTGGACCGCGGCGAAGACGTGCGGGCGGCGGCCGTCCGGGAAACGGCCGAAGAATGCGGCCTCAGCATCCGGATCGAAGAACTCCTGGGCGTATACTCCTATCCCGACCATATCCCGGTGGTGATCGTGTTCCTGGCCAAAGTCCTTTCCGGTCAACTGACCGCCCGCGACGAGACGGCCGAGGCCGCCTGGTTTCCGAAGGCGGAGATCCCCTGGTCGGGGCTGGCTTTCAGGAGCACCGCAGACGCCCTCAGGGATTACTGTCGAAACGCTGAACGCTCCCCACGCGAGGTGTGACACTGATGATTGCACCCAAGCGGATATCGGATCTGACCGCTGATGAACGCAGAAGGGTCATGGAACGTTCCATGGAGGACATCTCCTCGGTACGGGAGGAAGTGCGCGCTATCGTCCTGGACACCCAGCGGCGGGGTGATGCCGTAGCCCTGGAGCACTACCGCAAACACAAGGACCCCATCTCCGCCGCTCACCTCGAGGTCACCCGGGCCGAAATCGAGGCCGCCTACGCCGCCGTGGACAGCCGGGTGGTGGACTGTCTGAAGACCGCTGCGCACAACATCACCCGTTTCCACCGGGCACAGCTGGAGCGCGACATGTGGTCGATTGAGATCCGGGAGGGGATCCTGGCCGGCCGGATCACCCGGCCGCTGGATATCGTCGGCTGCTACATCCCGGGCGGCACAGCCGCGTACCCGAGTTCCGTCCTGATGACGGTCCTGCCGGCCAAGGTGGCGGGCGTCGGGAAAATCGTGGCCGCAACGCCTCCCTCGCGCGGGATGGTGGCCAACCCGGCAACCCTGGTGGCCGCCGACATCGCCGGCTGCGACCGGGTCTTCAAGGTCGGCGGCCCGTGGGGGATCGCCGCCCTGGCCTACGGCACCCGGAGCATCCCGCGGGTTCACAAGATCGTCGGCCCCGGCAACAAATACGTCACCGCCGCCAAGATGCTGGTCTATGGCCAGGTGGACATCGACTCCCCAGCCGGGCCCAGCGAGGCCCTGATCCTGACCGACGACACTGCTGACCCGGAACTGATCGCCGTGGATTTCCTTTCCCAGATCGAGCACGATCCGGACTCGGCGGCGGTGCTGGTCACCACCTCCCGGGAACTGGCCCTCGAGACCTGTGCCATCCTCCAGCGCGAGTATGCAACCCTGCCGCGCAAGGAGGTCTTTGAATCCTCGCTCCACAAGCACTCCCACGTGCTGGTAGCCAGGGACATGAACGAAGCCGTCGATTTCACCAACGAGTACGCGGCCGAGCACCTCCAGATCCTCACCGCGGATCCCTTCATCACCCTGAACCGCATCCGGCACGCGGGTTCCATCTTTCTGGGCCCCTATGCGCCCGTACCGGTGGGGGACTACGCCTCCGGCACCAACCACGTGCTGCCCACCGGCCAGTGCGCCCGGATGTTCTCGGGGCTCTCGGTGGACGACTTCCTGAAGAAACCCACCTTCCAGTACCTGAGCCGGGAGGGCCTGGCCGCGCTGCGCAACACCGTCGTCACCCTCGCCGAGGCCGAGGGTCTCCCCCTCCACGCGCGGGCTGTGGAGGCGCGCTTCAGGTAGCGGCCAGCGGTTTGCGGTTGAAAATCTTCCCCGATTCCGCTATTCGTGGTTTCCGTCGCTGTCGGGGTCGGAGCGCCGGCTGCCGGTTCTCATCCTCGCGCAGAGGCGCAGAGGCGCAGAGAAAAAAAGCTATTACCTATTGCTGTTTCCTGTGTCAGTGTCCCCTGCTCGAAGCGAAGCACCGCTTTCCTTCTACAGGCTGGGGAGCGCACCGGATAATGTCTTTGCCGGCAACCGGCTGCCGGACACCGGCTTTTTCCATAAAAGGATTTTCTCTGCGCCTCTGCGCGATATATAATGTTTTTACTGGCAACCGGACAAAGGAGGAAAGATATGGCGGACATCAAAGGCTACAACATGCCGGAAGAGCTCTACTACCACACGGACCACAGCTGGGCCCGGGTGAAGGGTACCCGCGTCACCGTGGGCATGAACGATTTTTTCCAGAAAGAAGCCGGCGATATCGTGTTCATCGATCTTCCCGAGGAAGAGGAAGACGTGGAGCAGGGCGAGGTCTGCGGGAAAATCCAGTCCCGCAAATGGATCGGCAAGCTGGTGGCACCGGTGTCCGGCGAAATCGTCGAGGTCAACGAAGACCTGGAGGACGACACCAGCCTGGTCAACAAAGATCCCTACGGCGCCGGCTGGATCCTGGTCATCGAGGCCGGCGACCTGGAGTCGGATCTCGAGAACCTGATGCAGGGCGGGGCCCTGGCGTCCTTCATCGAGAAAGAAGTCAAGCGCGCCGAGGAGGAGCGCGCCAAGGAATAAACGAGGCAGGCGTCGGCCAGACGGCCGGAGCTCGGATTACGATATGAAGGAAAAGGGACGATAAATGGAGTTCTGGCGCCTTTTCCTCAACCCCCATGTCCCCCTTTCCATTGCCGAAGGCCTGGCCATCGACGACACCCTACCGCGTTCGGTGGCTGAAAGGGGGGCGCCGCCCACCCTGCATCTCTACACCTTCGTGCCCTCGGCCATCGTGGGGAAATACCAGGACATCGAAGCCGCCCTCCGGCTGGAGCGCTGTCGCGCGCGGGGCATCGAGTTCAACCGCCGCAGCACCGGCGGCGGAACGGTCATCATGGGTCCCGCGATCGTGGCCCTCGGCCTGGGGATCAACGTCGACCACCCGAATCTGAAACCTGGAGTGGGCGGGGTGTTCGAATCCCTGAGCCGGGTTCTCGCGCGGGCGCTTGCCGCTTTCGGAATCGAGTCCTATTTCCAGCCCAAGAACGATCTGGAAGTCGCCGGCCGGAAGATCGCCGGACTCTCGGCGGCCTGCGAAACAGGCAAGAGCCTCCTGTTTCACACCAGCCTGCTGGTGGACTTCGACCTGGACCTGATGACCGACATCATGCTCACTCCCCTCATCAAGATCCAGGACAAGGGATACAACTGCTTCAGCCAGCGCATGACCACAGTGCGCCGGGAATGCGGATCCCGGGTCTCGGTCCGCCGGGTCATGCAGGAGATCGTGACGGCCTTCGAAGCCGAGTTCAAGATCTCGTTCCGCGAGGAACGGCCGGACGAGTGGGAAAGGGCCTCGGTGGGGGAACTCATCGAAAGTCGGTACACGCGCCGGGACTGGGTCTTCTCCCACAGGCACCCCCGGGCCAGAATGGGCATCGGCCGGCTCAAGACCCGGGCCGGGCTGCTGGAGATCTACCTTTCGCTGGCCGGGGGCTCCATCGAAAACGTGCTTATCACCGGGGGATTTTTTCGCCGCCCAGGAGGACATCCACCGCCTCGAGAACGCTTTGAAATGGACCTCCTCCCGCCAGGACAGAATAGAGGAGAACCTCTCGGCCGTGTGGCGCGAGGACATGATCCATGGGCTGGACGTGCCGACCCTGACCGAGGCCATCCTGAAGGCCAAGGAGAACCAGGTACGGCTCTGAAATTCGAAAAACAGGGGCATAGGGGACAGCGAAAAAGACCAGAGCAACGAAATGAATGAGATAAACCAGATGGACCAGACAAGTCCCGAATACGCCAAGCTCAGCCGCGCTTCGGCCATCGCGCTGGGGCTTATGCGCGGGAGGATGTACCGCGGCGCGGTGAACCGCTGCGTGAACCTGCTGGTCCACTATCCCGAGGGCTGCACGGCCAACTGCGCGTATTGCGGGCTCGCCAGGCAGCGGCCCGGGAAATACCTGGAGAAGAGCTTCATCCACGTGGACTGGCCCCTCTACCCCATGGAGCGGATCATCGAGGCGATCAACGGCGCACCCGGCTACGTGCAGCGCACCTGCATCTCCATGATCACCAACGGCAAATGCCGCCAGCACACGGTGGAGATGGCCCGCCGCCTGACCGCCGAAAGCCGCCTGCCCGTCTCCGTGCTCCTCAGCCCCACGATCATTGACCGCCGGGATTTGACGGCCCTCCGGGAGAGTGGGGTCGACAAGGTGGGGATCGCCATCGATTTGGCCACGCCCGAGCTTTTCGAGCGTCAGCGCGGCTCAGGCGTCTCGGGGCCCCATCGCTGGGATCGTTACTGGGAGATTCTGCAGGAATCCCTGGACATCTTCGGGCGTGTTCATGTCGGGGCCCACCTTATGGTGGGCATGGGTGAGAGCGAGCAGGATATGGCAGCCCTCATGGACCGGCTCTGGCAGCTGGGCGCGGTGAGTCACCTCTTCTCCTTTTTCCCCGAGGAGGGCTCCCGGCTGTCCGGGCGGCCCCAGCCGCCCTGGCCGGCCTATCTTGCGGTCCAACTGGCCCGCTACCTGATCGAGGAGAATCTAAGCCCATATGCGCGGATGGGGTTTGATTCCCGCGGCCGGATCATTGATTTCGGGCTCGATGCGGAGCGGCTGAGCGAGGTCATTGCGCGGGGCACGCCTTTCATGACCACCGGGTGCCTCGGCCGCGACGGCCGGGTGGCCTGTAACCGTCCTTTCGGAAACTGCCTGCCCGAGGCCAGGCAGTGGAACTACCCCTACCCTCCCAACGACGAGGAACTGGGTCTCATTCGCCATGAATTGCCCCGGCTGGTATGCTCCCCAAAAACATTTTGACACTCAACCCGAAAGTTGCTACATAGATATATTCTCGGGTGGGCCGTTAGCTCAGTTCGGTAGAGCAGCGGACTTTTAATCCGTTGGTCGTGAGTTCGATTCTCGCACGGCCCACCAAAAAAAGAGACCAAAAAGCAGGCACTTAGCCTGCTTTTTCTTTTCCTGCCGAATGCCCAGAAATCCCCGAAAATAGCCGTTTTGGATGCTCAAAACTGTTGCAATTCTGTTGCAAAATTCGACTAAGTGCTTAATTCCGAAAACGCCCCTGTTAACTAAGCGCTTAGACCGAAACTGTTGCAGTTTCCTCTGAAATCTGTTGCAAACTTCATCTAACCGCTTAATGGCTCGCCGGGGAACACAAGACCCTTCTCCTTCCCGAATGAACTCTCGGACCTCTTCCAGCCGTTTGACCTCGGCCTCAGATAGCCCCTGCTCATGCTTGAGCGCCTGGCGCATTTCCTGCTCCAGATCCCAGACCAGGAGCGCCCAATCCATGCCGTGGATCGCCGCCTCGAAAACCTCGGCGTCCTCGGGTAGCTCAAAAGCCAGCAGGCCCATCGCCTTGGCTCGGATCGCCCGCATGTCGCCCTCCAAACGCAGAAAAGCCGGGGTGCCAGACTTCGGCACCCCGGCTCTCTACACTATATAATGTCACTGGAGCACTACGTTAAAATTTATTATTCCGTGGCGCAGAGATATTTCTCCTTGATCTTTTCGTTATGCCTCAGTTCATCGACGGTCGACTCATAGGCGATGGCGCCCTTGCTGATAATGTACGCGTAATCCGCCACAGCCATGGCCATGGGGTAGTTCTGCTCCACCAGGAAGATTGAGAACCCGCTTTCCTTGAGCTGGACGATGATCTTGCCAATGGCGGAGACGATCTTGGGCGCCAGGCCCTCTGAGGGCTCATCCATGAGCAGGAGATCCGGGTTGGTCATGAGGGCGCGGCCGATGGCCAGCATCTGCTGCTCGCCGCCGCTGAGGAGGTTTCCCTTGAGTCCGGCCCGCTCCCTGAGGACCGGGAAATGCTCGTAAACCCGATCCAGAGACCAAGCGCCATCGCGGCCGCGGGTTCGGGCGGCCATGATGAGGTTCTCCCTGACGCTCAGCGAGGGGAAGACATGCCGGCCCTGCGGGATCAAGCCGATGCCCAGCTTGGCGATATGGTGGGACTTCAGGTGAGTAATCTCACGCCCCCTGAACCGCACCATGCCTTCACGCGGAGGCGTGAAGCCGATAATCGACCGGATGGTCGTGGTCTTGCCCATGCCGTTGCGGCCCAGGAGGGCGACGGCGGTTCCCTCTGAGACCTGGAGGGAAACGCCATGGAGGACGTGGCTCTCGCCGTAGTATGTGTGGACGCCTCGGAGTTCCAGCATGCCCTGACTATTCCTCGATTCCCAGATAGATCTCCTTCACCCTCGGGTCCGCCTGGATCACATCGGGCGGCCCGTCCGCAATGACCTGTCCGTAGTGGAGGACCATGATCCGTTCGGCGACACCGAAGACGAGTTCCATGTCGTGGTCGACGATGACCACGGTCTCGCCCTCTCCCAGGTTCTTGATGATCTCGATGACTTCCGCGCACTCCTCCATGGACAGCCCGGCGCTCGGCTCATCCAGCAGCAAGAGCTTGGGGCGCAAAGCCAGCCCGAGGCCGATCTCCAGCCGCCGCTGCTCCCCATAGCCGACACTCTTCACCGGTTCATCCCTCTTCTCCCAAAGCCCCAATCCTTTCAATGTCTCCTGCGCCTTGTCCAGCACATCCCGATTGCCCTGAATGGAACGAAACATCTGGAAGCGATAGGGGGTCGTCCCATAGAGGGTCAGGAGCGTGTTATCCATTACGGAGAGGTTGAGCAAGAGGCTGATCAGTTGGAAGGCGCGGGCCTGCCCGAGGTGGGCGCGGCGATGCGTGGGCAGGTCGGTGATATCTTGACCGAAAAAATAGATACGGCCGCCCGTGGGAACAAGCTGCCCATTGATGAGATTGAACAGGGTCGTCTTTCCCGCCCCATTGGGTCCGATGATCGCCAGCCGCTCGCCGACCTCGACGCGGAAGGAGACGCCGTTGACGGCATATAGGCCGCCGAACTGCTTTGACAGATCCTCAACCTTCAAGGCTTCCATACTATTGACTCACCCTGTTCCAGACCCTCGTGAGGTAAACGGCCAGTCCCTCCCGGGCGAACATGATGGCGAGGACGAAAAGCCCGCCGAGGATCAGCGGCCAGCGCTCAGGCGTCATGATGCTGGCATAGAGCTCCACGAAGATGATCACGGCGGCACCGATGATGGGCCCGGTGAGCGTGCCCACACCCCCGATGATCGACATGACCATGGGCATGAACGACGTCCCGACGGCAAGGTGAGTCGGGGAAATCAGATAATTGTAATATCCGAAAAGCACCCCGGCGACCCCTGCAAAGAAGCCCGAGACCACGAAGGCCAGGTATTTGTAAAGCCACGTGTTGTACCCTATGGCCTTCATGCGGGGCTCGCCCTCCCGGATCCCGACCAGGGTGTGACCAAAGGGCGAGTTCACTATCCTCTTCAGCAAGCAGAAACAGATGGCGAATATGATGAGCACGAGATAATAGAAGGACGTGATACCCATCTCGAATCCTGGGATCCCGAAACTCGGAAGTGAAAGCCCGGAAATGCCCTGCATTCCAGGGGTATTCAGCCATTTCACATTCCAGGCGACGCTGTACAGGAGTTGCCCCAGCGCAAAGGTCACCAAGAGGAAATAGATCCCTGAGACGCGCAGCGCTATGACGCCGAAGAGGGCAGCAATGATCGTGGCGACCAGGATCCCGAGCGGGGTGCCGATCCAGAAGAGGTTACTGGCATGGTGGAGCTTCATGACGGCCACGACGTAACCGCCCGCCCCGAAGAAGGCCGCGTGGCCCAGGGAGAGGAGGCCTGCGTACCCGAAGGCAAGGTTGTACCCCATCGCGAAGAGGGCGAAGATGAGAAAGCGCGTCGTCACACTCTGCACATAGGACGACATGAAGGGCGGTAAAATGATCAGGATCACCCCCACCAGGAGGTACGGGGCGAGCCTCAGCGGTTGAAGGCGCTCATGCGGCATGACCCAATCTGCCTCTGCACATGCTCGGCGCTAGAGCAAACATCGAAAGTTTTTCGCGAGACCACCAGCTGGGGGACGTTTTTTCGCCTCTGCGCACGATGCCTCAGGTCTGATAAGCGGCACGCTCCAAGCGCCTCGAAGCGAAGCCTTCTGGTTTCATTCCTCAATCGAGCTCTTGGCGAGCGCTCATCGGACGAAGTGCTCATCGATCCGGAAGCCAGAGGGGCACCCCCGAGCAGTGCTGCAATGTCGCTTAAGGGCATCCTCCTGCGCGCATCCGTCACTCTGGGGGACGATAAATGTTTTAGGATCCCGCTAGATCTTCCTTCCCAAGAGACCACTTGGTCTGACCAACAGGATTATGATCATCGTGAAGTACATGGTGAACATGGCGAACCTGGGGAAGAGCGCCCGCCCAAAGGCATCGATGACGCCGATGAGCAGCCCCCCAAGCAGGGCCCCTTGTATGGAGCCCACACCGCCGACGATGATGACGATCAGGGCCAGTAGGAGGATGTCCAGGCCCAGCGCGTTGTACACCCCCAACAACTGGGCCCCCAGAACGCCCGCCACCCCGGCGATGAATGAGGCAACGAAGAAGACCGCGGCAAACACCCTCTCCAGGTTGATGCCGAGCCCCATGGTCATCTCCTTGTTGTCCATGCCGGCCCGAACCATGGCCCCCACCCGGGTCTTGTCCTGGAGCCACCAGAGGACAAAGGCCATCACCAGGCCGATGATGATCGTCGCCATGCGGGCCTTGGGGTAGGCTCTTCCCAAGATTTCAAAAGAACCCGATAGAAAGCCGGCCGTAAACGGCATGCGGGGCCACCCGCCCCACACCCAGAGGCACAGGTTCGTGAAGATGTACACAAAGCCGAAGGTCAGCAAGACCTGCTCGTTGGGCTGCTTGTACAGAAAGCGCAGGAATCCCCGCTCGATCACCAAGCCGACCAGGCCAGCGGCGAGGCCGCCCGCCAGAACACCCACCCCGAAGGGTGCGCCGAACTTCACCGCCGTGGTCCACCCCACATACCCGCCCAGCATGTACAGGACGCCGTGGGCCAGGTTGGTGATGTTCATGGTCCCCATGACGATGGACATCCCCGACGCAATGAGAAACAGCACCATCCCATAGGACAATCCATTGAGCAGATTGATGATCATTTGCTCCATGGAGGCAAAACCCTCTTTGAACGAATTGACTGAATTCGTGCGTGAGGCACGAAGAGCAGACCGGACAGGCTGTTCCGGTCTGCTCTTCCCGATCAATTACTTCTTCAACCCGGGGTCGATGACCTTTTCGTAGACCTTGACAGGGTCCCACATATAACGATCCCCTTCCTTCTTGCCCTCCACGATGTAGCCATCGGTGATGGCCAGCCCCTCAGGCGTGTAGGACAGAGATCCCTGCGGGGTGTTCATCTTGACCTTCACCACCTCCGGCCAGAGTTTGTCGTAGGAGTCGTCTCCACGGGTGGCTTCCAGACCGGCCAGGATGGTCTTGGCGAGCACATAGGAGTTGTTCTCGATGCCGCCGGGCATCCTTCCAAAGCGTTTCTGCATGGCATCCGCCCAGTTCTTGTTCACCGGGTCATCCCTCTGCCAGATGTACACGGCCTGACCCCTCAGGCCGATGACCTTGTCTCCGAGCTCCTTCATCACGTGCTCGGGGATGTCGCCGTCCAACGTCGTGGGCAACAGCGGCATCTTGATGCCGAATTCTCGATACTGGGTGATCACACGGGCGCTTTCCGCGGTATTCGGCACGAAATAGGCGACGGCATCCGCCTCTTTCAGGGTGGAGAGATAGGGGCCGAAATCCGCCGTCCCCACCGGCACGAGGATTTCCTGGATGATCTTCCCGCCTTTCTCCTCAAAACCCATGCGGACGCCCTTCATAAACCCGTGCCCCCCCGCATAGTCGGAGGTGATCATGTCCATGGTCCTGTAGCCCGCGTCATAAGCGTAGTAGCCCAGCGGCAGCGTGAGGCCGACAAGCGTTGTCGGGTATATCAGCCACCGCTTTGACTTGGTCAACGAGAGATCCCCGCAATAGAGGGTCGTGATCAGCACCTTTTTAGTGGCGACATAGGGATCTATGGCGAAGTGGGCGTCGCCCATGAGCGGCCCGATGATTATATTAACTTGATCCCTCTCCACCAGCTTCCTGGCCTTCTCAAGGGCGGTTGTCGGATCCGTAGCACTATCTTCGACGATCAGCTCGATGGGCCTGCCGGCTACCTGGTTATTGTTCTCCTCCAGGGCCATCACGATGCCATCCCTGAACAGGGGGCCCAGCATCGCCGCGGGCCCTGTCATGTCCAAGATCGCACCAATTTTGATCGGTTTGGCCGAGGCGGTCGTGGCCATGGAGGCCGACAGCACCAAACCTAGGACTAGGGTCAGAGAGATGAGCTTTTTCATTTTCTTCCCTCCGTATTGGGAAAGGGTTTTATCCAAGGCGCGACCTCGATGGATTTTTTCTCCTGGCCACCTCCTTTCTATTTCCGCCTGGCGAAGAGACCCAGGACGTTCCTCGGACGAGGGTATTTCTTCTGTTGATCATTTCACCTCACCCAAGACTCTCTCGCTTCTTCCCTCCTCACTTGTCGAAGCGCTTTCTCACAAAGGTGAACTCGCAGTACTGGCCGGTGCGGCACAGCTGGGAGGGGAAACCGAAGTTCCACTCCTTGTTCAGCTCGGAAATCTCCAGCATGGTGTCGAAGATCGCCGTGTTGCACTGGACCTGAATCTTGTCGTTGTAAGCCAGGTTCTCCGCCGGAGAGAACATATTCCAGAGAATCTGGGTCGTGTACGGACAGTCCGTCACCCGGAAGGTCACCCGGTCATCGCTCTTCTCGGACAGGTAGATGGGGTTCCCGAAGGTCTCGAAGTAGATTTCCATGAGCTTGATGAAGTCATCCATGGTTACCTTGGCATCGGGCTGCAGCCCGATCTCCTTCAGCAAACCGGGCCACTCCAGATAGGTACGCTTCTTCCAGATCTTGGCGTAGAGGTTGACCGCCTTCTCTGTGCCAAACTCCTCTTCCAAGACGTGAAACATGCCATAATCATGTAGCGTGAAAATGTTGAGAAGGGCGTCCACCCCATACTCGAAGGTGTAGCGCGGTTTGGTCTTCTGGAGTTCCTTGTAATTCTTAACCACATCCTGGCAGCGGATCGGGGTCGCCGGGGCTCCTGTTGCTTTCATTTTGGTCCTCCTTGATTCAGAGAATCATGTGATTTGCACGTCCTCGATAACAACTGATCTTTCTCAGTGACTTTTGTCTCACCTCCTTTCTCCTTTTCAGAAGCTTGACAGAGGTGCAAGAGGCAGCCCCAAGCTCTCAGCCATCGCCTTGTGCACCACGTTACCCTCGAGATGGTTCATCCCATTCCTCCGGCGATCTCCTCTTTCTCCCTCATCGCCGCCTTGCAGCCTCTACTGGCATCCTGGCCACGCGCGGCAGAGGTGCGTTGATCAGGGGGCAAGCGTTGACGTCCTCAGCACGACCCTAGCACATGTTAGCCCGTGGAGCTCAGCCTCTTGACCAGGGTGGCCACCTTGGCGCCGAATGCCTCGCACACCTTCTTGCGCTCCTGATTCGGCGCACCTACGGAGAGCGGACCGTAATGTCCCCCCGAGAGGAATCCCGGGACGATCATCCCGTGGACCAAGAAGGCCCGGAGGATATCGAGGATGGCCGTCTCGCCGCCCCCTCCCACGCCCCCTGCGGAAGCAAAGGCGGCGCCGACTTTGCCCTCCAGCTTCTTGAAGTGTTTGATGCTGTCGTCGACGAAACGCTTGATCTCAGCCGTGGTCGCGGCAAAATAGGTCGGCGAGCCGATGATGACCCCGTCGGTTTCGAGAAGGTCATCCACGTGAGCGTCCTCGATCTTCTTCTTGATGACCTCCACGCCCTCTTTCCTGACCCCAGCCTCCACTGCCTCGGCCATGGCCCGCGTGTTTCCGGTTTTGGATTGGTAAATAATTAGGATCCTCGCCATTGCCTCACCTCTCATGTGTTAGTATGTAGCCGAGCGATTCCCGCAGGCCCGCTTTTCAGCCGAAACAAGGCAGCGATCTACGGATCATACCAGGCCCATCTGCCTGGCGACCGCCCCCCCGTCATAGTATTCTGTGATCGTACGGATTCTCCCTCCCTCGATCTTGAAGATGTAGGCGATACGGATGTCCACGATTTTTCCGGTGGCAGCGCCGCCCCGAAACTCTCCCGTATTGGTCCCGCGCCAACTGACCTCGGCCAGGACCTGGTCCTGACCGGCGAAGGTATTCAGGATCTTCGCGCGACTATCCGGAAACCCGGCAAAGAGCTCCCTGTAGCTCTCGACGATCTTGTCGCGCCCCTCGAAGGGCGTGGGCTCGGCCACCTCATCACTGACGGCGTCCTCCCGACAGAGGGCACCCATCTGGTTCAGATCATATCTGTTCATGGCCTCAAACCATCTCTTGGCGATCTCCATGGGCTGGCTCATGTCCGGCTCCTCTCCTGGAAATGAAAGGTAATCTCTAGTCTCTCCTCTCGAAGCGCACCCGACAGGTGTCATCCCCGCAGCACTGAAACTTGTCCATGGTGAAGGAGTATCGGTCAAAGACCCCCAGGGCTTTCAAGATGGCGTCGTAGTAGTTGACCGAAGTGGTGGCCTCAGTCTTCAGCGTCATGGAACGGGCCTTTTCCTTGCCCAGCATCGACTCCATGTTGGCGTAGTAGGCACAGACACCCAATTCCGCCTCGTGCACCTCCTTGCTTTGCTTCGTCACATGGTAGGGAATCCCGATGGATTCCCAGTAGGCCTTGGAGAGCCTGCCGATCACCTCCATGTCGATCTGGGATGCGTCCTTGATGCCCAGGGTCTCCTTCCAGTGGTCCAGGGCACTGAGGGCGAACTTCTCCCAGAGGCCCATGTAGACCCGCAACCCATCCTTGGCGCCGAGGTTCTTCTCCAGATACGTATAGGCGCTGAAGTCGTAGATGGTGAAGGCCTTCAGCCAGTTTAGAAAAGCCTCCTCGATGAAATCCCCCATCCCGAGGATGGCGGGGTGGGCTCTGTCGCTCAAGACGCCGGCCAGCGTCTTGTTGATCTTGGCCACATCCGGTCTCTCCCCGACCCCCAAGACTTCGTTGACCTTTGCCAGCCCGACCGTGTGGAAATACTTCCACAGGTCGTGGAGGACCTTGTCCCTCAACTTGGAGTCCGCGACGTGCTCATTCAGGCCGTCTATGAGATTCTGGTTGTGAAACGCCAGGCCCTGCGACCAGACGTAGATGTCCTCTTCTGGCTTATGGCCGACCTCCTGCAGGGCGGGGAAGACCGGATTCTGAAGGATCTCTTCCCTGGATGCCATGACGTCCTCCTTTCCCGGATTCTTGGCGTGGTGGCCTTACTGATTGGCCAGTCGCCATGCCACCACGGCGATTGTATCCCCAACGGCTTTGAGGCTGTTGGGGTTGATCTTGTCGATGGTGTCGTGAATGGAATGGTAGTATGGGTCGTCTGCCGCCCAGAAGACCGTCGCTGGAACGCCGATCTCGTTGAACCGCCCTTCCTCTGGAACCCCCCACGACGCCGTCATTCTCCCGAAGCCATATCCCAACGCACCGGCCACCCGGTCCACCATCTCCAGGAGCCAGTCCGGGTGGATGATCGGCTCCTCGCAGTCAGGCCACTCGCCACGCTCCACCTGCTTGACGATGCCTCCCACGGAGATCATGTCCATATCGAGGAGGGCC
>JBDRDQ010000625.1:0-5486 GCA_043820695.1 Gemmatimonadota bacterium
GGATCCTGGTCTTCTTTTTTCCGGTTGCGTTTCTCCTGGGCTGCCTCTTCTTCTTCTGGTCCTGGTCTCCCAGCTGGCTGGACCCCGAGATCAACCGACTTCTCATGCTTGTGGACCCCACGGGCCTTCGTTGGCTGGCGGAGACTTATCTCGAGGTCGATCGAGGAGTCCAATTTTACAACTTCGAACCCATGGTCTACGACGGCGGATTCCTTGCCAGCCGCCTCCTGATCATGGCGCTGGGCCTGGGAGTCGTTGCTCTGGCTCCACGCCGAGTCGGCGGACGACATAGACTGGAGGGAAAGACGAGAGAGGGAGCCGAGCCTGCGTGGTCTGGCGCGGAGTACGGCTTGGGAAGGGTAGGGAAGGCTGTCGCGGCAGTGGGTACGGCTTCGGTCCCGCCCCGGATCTGGATCGGGTTCGGTCGGGTTCTGCGTTCCGAGTTCCGGGAGTTGATCCACTCACGAGGTCTTTTTCTTTTCATCCCCCTCATTCTCTTCCTCGTAATAGGCCAGGGCTTCGTGGCCGTCGATGAATTTGACACACCGGTCCTGCTCACACCCGGAATCATGGCCGTATGGCAAACCGAAGTGCTCGGTCTTTTCTTGTGCCTCCTGCTCCTCTTCTACGGTGTTGAGACGCTGGGGCGGGACCGGGCCACGGGATTGGCCTCCATCTCCTATCCAACTCCGGTAGGGACTGGGACGCTTCTTCTGGGCAAACTCATGGCCCTCGTCGGACTCGTTGTCTCGATCCTCATGGCCGCTTTTCTGGGGGACGCCATCGTGTTGGTCGTCCAGGGCACGGTGCCGGTCAGTGTTGGACCCTTCGTGCAGGTTTGGGGTTCGCTTTTGATTCCCACCAGCCTGGTGTGGATCACGTTCCTGATGGCTGTGATGGGCCTCACCCGCAGCCGGTGGGCCGTTTACGGTGTAGGCTTCGGCGTTCTGGCCCCTTCCATCTTCCCCACTGAACTCTGGGAGCCGAACTGGATCATTAACTGGCGGGCCGAGGGAACCGTGCCCTGGACGGACATGGGCTTCCTGGAGTTGAATGGCCGGGGACTCCTTCTGAACCGACTTTTCGTTCTATCCCTGGGCCTGCTCTTTTTCCTGCTCGCCGTCAAATGGTTCGATCGAAGAGACAGGGACCCGGTGGGGCTGTTCAGCCGTCTCCGCCCGAAACCGCTCCTTGTGCAGACGTTCCAAACTTCACCTCTCCTCCTGCTGCCTCTGGTCGTGGGTGTGACGCTTTGGGTCGGGATCCAGCGCGGATTCCAGGGAGACGTCGCGGAGAAAGCTGCCAAGGATTACTGGCGCAGGAACGAGGCGACCTGGACCGATGTGGAGATGCCAGCGGTGGTAGCGATGGATCTGGATCTGGAGTTGGATCCCGAGCATCGTGGGTTCAGGACCGAGGGTCGTTACCTGGTCTTCAATCACCTCGACGAGCCGGTAGCGAGGATCCCTTTCACCCAGGGGTTTACGTGGGACAGCCTCAGTTGGACCTTGGCCGGAGAGCCTATCGAGCCGGAAAACAGGGCTGGCCTCTGGGTCATGGATCTCACCGCGCCCCTTCAGCCTGGAGACTCCCTTTGGGTTGGGTTCCGGGTAAGCGGGACTCATCCCAAAGGTCTCACCCGCAACGGGGGTGGCAGTGGGTCATTCATTCTCCGCTCCTCCGTGGTGCTATCGGTATCCGACTTCGCTCCGGGCCTAGGATACTGGGAGGGGGCCGGTGTCGACGAAGACAACGAGAGCGACGCAAAGGAATACCCGGAGGACTATTACCTGGAACAGGTGGATCCCCTCTTTGGATCCCCGATTCCCATGACCACGCAGGTTCGCATTACCGGCCCGGACTACCTCACGTACACTTCCGTTGGGAACTGGGTATCGGAGGAGCGAGAGGACGGGAGAGTGACGGTGGTGTGGGAGAGCGGCTACCCGGTGAGGCTCCTCAACGTGGTGGCAGGTAGGTGGGACGTATGGCGGGGGGAGGGGACGGAAATCTACTACCACCCGGAACACAGCTACAACATCGAAGAGATGGGCCTCAGCCTGGACGCCTCCCGGCGATGGTATGCGGAATGGTTCGCTCCCTTCCCGTGGACGACCCTCCGGGTCAATGAATTCAGGGCTGAGGGCGGCGCCCAGGGCTACCCGACGAACATCACCTACTCCGAATCCATCGGATTCCTCACGAAGAACGACCTCCGGACCTTACTCGTCTTTTGGGTCACGGCCCACGAAGCCGCCCATCAATGGTGGGGCAACGTGCTGACCCCTGGAGACGGACCGGGTGGGGGCATCATTTCCGAGGGGATGGCGAACTTTTCCACTTTGCTCCTGACGGAAAAAATCAAAGGCGAAGCGGCTCGCCGGGAACTGGCCAAGCGGATGGAGACAAGATACGCACGGGGACGGCAAGCGGACGATGAACGACCCATGGTGGAAGTGGACGGTTCCCACGCTGGAGACGGCAGGGTCAGGTACGAAAAGGGCGCATGGGTGCCCTGGATGCTCATGGGTCTGATGGGCAGGGAGCCCATGCTGGAGGGCCTCAGGGAATTCATCGCCCGGTACCGGGACGGTCCGGACTATCCTCTCCTCCAAGATCAGGTGAATACCCTCCGGGAGTTCGCTCCCGACACGGCAGCCTTCGACGAGTTCGTGGCCCAGTGGTATTTCGACGTGGTGGTCCCGGAGTACCGTGTGGAAGAGGCAGAGGTTCGGGCGTTGCCGAGCGCGGACGGGAGTCCGGAAGCTTGGGAAACGACCTTCACCCTCCGGAACACCGGGACGGGCCGCATGCCCGTGGACGTGGTGGTGACCCTGGGCGAGCCATTCGATGAGGAAGGAGAAGCACTTCCGGACTACCAGGAGGCTCGAACCACAGTGACCCTGGGGGCGGGCGAGGAGCGAGTGGTCACGATCCGCTCCGACTTCGAACCGGAGCGGATCGTGGTGGATCCCGACGTGCGGGTTCTTCAACTTCGGCGGGAGCAGGCGGTTCACGAGTTTTGAGGCGTTCGGAGAAATCGAAAGGAGCAATCGAAGAGGGTCTTTCTCCTGGAAACGACCCACGTGGACTTCTGCCTGGCTCACGGTTCGGCCTTTACAGGTAGTCATGTGGAAGAACCCTGATAGACAACGGGCAGGGCCCCCGTGTAGGCACCCTGTCGACCTGTGCCCGCCTCTGCGCCGGGAGTCCGTTTGGAACCCCCCCCAAGACTCACTTCAGTCGCATCCGGCTCTGATGTCATGACCCGCAGCCCAACTGGAGGCTGCGGGGCTTCCTATGGCCCCGGCTATCTCCCCTCGGGCAAGAAGTCGCTGATGAGCCAGGACTCCAAATCGCCTCCTTTCACCCCAGTGAAGGCGATCTTCTGGCCATCCGGAGACCAACTCATGTAACCGAGCCTCAAGTCGCCGGGAAGGCCTGTGACCAACTCCTGGGGCCGGCCCCCGTCCAAAGAGGCCACCCAGATCCGACCGTCGTAACTGTAGGCGATGGCCTCGCCCGATGGGGACCAAGCCAGCTCGCTGTGTTGGTTAAACCCGTCGATCTGAATCAGCGTCCTGGGCTCCCCGCCACTTACGGAAATCGTTTTGATGGCGTCGCCCGAGAAGAAGGCGATCCGCTGACCATCAGGTGAAAAAGCGATATCCCCCCTGGCAACCCGGTCAATCTCCTTTGTGATGGCCCGCGCTTCGCCTCCCTCAGCAGGAATCAGGTGAATTGCATGCTCGCCGTCGACCCTCGTTACCGGGAGGAGGAAGGCGATGTGGGAGCCGTCTCGAGACCAGCGCGGGTTGGTGACCCATTCACGCCCGTAGGTCAGCTGTGTCGGCTGGCCGCCCCTTACGGGAATGGTCCAAAGCTGCACTCTTGCGTTGCCGGACCCTCTATCCTCATACCCTGCGAACACCACTGTTTCGCCATCCGGAGAGACGTGGATTCCGGCACCCGGGAACCTTGGAATGATGGGCCGGTCCCATTGGAGGGGGATCTCTTCCATCTCCCCACCACCCGCAGGAAAAGAGCCGATCCAGTTACGGAACGTCTGAGGATCCGAATCCGTCATCTCACTAAGACGGACGAAGATCCGGCTCCCATCCGGGGACCAACGCGGGTTATCCCACCCTTCCGGCCCTCCCCCCGACGACAGCTGAACAGCCCTGCCTCCCGAAGCGGGAACCGTGTAAACCGCCCCCGAGTATTCGGTCAGGATGAAGACTCCGAGATCACCCTCCTGTGTCCATCCCGGCAATGCACCATGGACCGATTTGGGAAGGTCGAATTTCAGGGGTTCCCCCACTTCGGTTCGATCCGCAGCCACCGGGAATACCCAGACCTCTTTTCGGGAGGAGTTCCTCTCATCTCCCCACAGGGCCGCGAGGAGCGTCCCGTCGGGTGACCAGACATGTCCTGACAGCTGCCCGGCCACGGAGGCCAATCGGACGGGTTCGCCCCCTTCCGAGGGCACAACCCAAAGGCCGGTGGTTTCGCTCAGAGCGTCGTTGGAGAGCGCGTCGTTTTCTGACGATTCATCGCTCACCGGAAGCTGGTTAATGAGGGGACCCACATAGGCGATGTGCCGGCCATCCGGCGAGAAGGCTGGCATTCTGCTCCAATGGCGGGTCAGCCTCTGCGGCGGTCCACCCGAAACTGGCACCGTGAAGATGAAGTGGGACCACCCGCGCGCCGGCATCGGCCTGGAATCTGGCTCCGGCGTGTCTGGGTCGAACCCCGTATACGCGAGAGTGGAGCCATCGGGGGAGAGGCTGACACGCATCGTCTGAGCCCGTCCCCCGCGGTTGGTGGGAGCGGGAACAACTCTGACGCTGCCGTCCTTCACATGCACCACACCGATCGCATCATCCCAGGTGCCTGGCACCGCAGCATCCACCAGGCTGGCGATGACCGCGATCCACTCACCGTTGGCAGACCAGGAAATCAGGTCCAAGTTGTTCCAGGCGCCGATGTCGTCAGTGAGCCGGATAGGTTCGCCGGCAATGTCGGGATCCACGGCGCCATGAAGTGGGACCATCCAGACACTTTCGTCCGCGACAAAGGCCAGCTTGCTCCCATCCGGCGACAGCACCCCATTCTGCGGCTTGCTGGCGATCTCAATCTTCCGGAAGGTGGGTCCAGTTTCGAGCTCGGCCAGCGCCTGAGCAAGGATGACGAGCCTCTCCCGTGCGACCGCGACCTCTCCCCGCTGCTCAGGGAAAACGTCGATGACCTGTTGGTACGCTTGCCGGGCTTCCGTCAGGCCCAGCTTCTCGTAGCAGAGGCCCATCTGCACCAGAGCCTTCGCCGCAAGCGGACGGTCGGCGGCAAACTCCCGTGCGATGCGTTGATACAGCTCGATGGCCCCCTGGACGTCTCCTTCGGCCCGCTCCTTGACCAGTGCCTGCTGGTACAGATCGTTGCCGCTCTGTGCGAGCAGGAGCCCACCGGAGAGCAAAGTGAGCGAAAGC
>JBDRDQ010000626.1:0-4085 GCA_043820695.1 Gemmatimonadota bacterium
TCGGAAGGAACGGATCCGAATACTGCTGGGGCCTGAACCAGAGCGGTCAGCTTGGAGACGGTAGCCGAACCAACCGTCCCACCCCGGTCCGAATCGGCGGGACCCGGCCTTAGTCCTTCTCCTGGGACCCTGAGGCCAAGAAGCGGACCAGTCCGCCCCACTCCTCGTCCAACCGGAATCCGTGCACCCGGAGAAAGGGTCTGGAGATGAAGTGGGTATTGATGGCTTTGATGCCAACCGATTCCATTCGGAGGCTGAAATCTTCCAGGAGCTCCCCCCCGAGACCGTTGCCCCGGAGGGAGGCGGAAATCACCAGGCCATCCATGTGGGAAACGCCCGGCTCCAGAATCTTGTAACAGATCCCCCCGACGATTCGTTCCTCTCCATCGATTGCCAATAGATATTTAGCCTGATCGGAGAGGCTGAGGGGCATTCCCGAGTCGAGGTACAGCCGGTAGAGTCGCCCAATCTCAGCGGGATCGATGGGCTCTCGGACGGTATAACTTTCCCCCTGGTGATCCCCGACCTGCGAGCTCACCACTACCTGCCCCCGTTCCTGGTCCCCTACGGCCATGACATCGACGGGTTTGGCCCGGCGCCCGGCCGGGAAGACCATGTGACTGAATACGAGCCGGTCCGGTTCCTCGGTGAGGGTAGCCTGGAATTCAGAGAGCTCCAGCATGTGGGTGGGCCGTTGCAAGGGGTTCCGAAACATCCGCTTCAGGAGGCGATCAAAAACCGAGGTCACTTCCACCGGGGAACCACTAAAATAGGTCTGTCGGTACAGCGTGTAGCGGCCCAGGTCACCACACGGTTCCAGCCGGTACAACAGGTAGAGCTCACTGATTTGACGCTCCCTCGCGAAAGAAGTGGCTCTAGGATTTGAGCGCTCCCACTCCTGGTACCTTTCGATGGCGCATTGAAGGGGGAGGGAAACCCGGTATTCTTCCTCCAACCCATGCAGATACCGCCCTAGCTTTTCCTCGAGTTCCCACCCTGGATCCGGCTCAGGCACGCCCTTCTCTGCCACGATCTCCTGGAGTTCAAGGAGGAAACCCCTCCCCTCCTCGACTCCAAGGGCCTCGACAGCGGCGTCGAAAAGCCAGCAGACATCCAGGTCGTTTCTGATCTGAGGATAGTAGCTGAAGGTCGGGAAATAGAAGTTCTTCAACATGGGCCCGACCAGGGAAAGTGGTCCCGCATACGGCAGGAGCCCGGCAAGAGATAGGATGGTCCCACCCGAGCGGAAATCCGGTGCCGGAACCATGACGTTCGCCGGCGAGACGGGACCGGGAATCATCCGCCCGTCGCTCTGCTTCCACCCCCGGAAGAAGGCGGCCATCCCCCTGACGAAGAGATTTCGCCAGTGACGTTTTGTGGAGTGGAAATCGACGAACCCCTCCCCACTGAGCTCCCTGACCCTCTCCCACACCGTCAGATCGTTGACCAGGGCCATGGAGAATGCCCCCAACTCCGGGCGATAACAGCCCAACTGCCGGACCACTGGAGGACTGTCCGGCCGCCCTCCAAGGGCGAGCATCCAGTATGTGGTCTCCCGGACGCTGGCCTCCTCCCGGTCCGTTGCCGTACCCAGGAGAAGGTCGTAGTGCTTGCCCCCCCGGGTATTCACGCTCATCCGGTATACCCGGTTCTCCAGAATCGAAAAAACCTCGGCAATCCAGATCCCGTTGGGCGGGATTTCCGAGACTTCAACCCCCCGGTCCTCATAGGAAAGCATGATGGACTGTTTCAGGAAGGTGGTTCCAACCAGTGGCCTCTTGAGCGTTTGGACCTCCCCCTCCGCGAGTCGGTCCTGAAAAACAACCTTCCCCTCCCACCGATAGGGCTCGTTATCCGGGGTGGTTTCCTCGAGATGGGCCTCGAACCATTCCACCATCCGGTCCAGATGCCCCCTTGCCTTCTCCGAAAGCTCCGGATCCGCCTTGTGGAGGACCCAACTGACCAACTCAGCCCGGACCTGTGGATAGAAAGTGGGGTGGTGCCGAACGAACGTCTCCAGAAGCGAGAAGATCCCATCCATCTGGCCGCGAAGGGATGGCGGGGCCGGCCACGGCAACTGGCTGCGGTAGCGTTGGAGCCGCATGCGAAGGGCGTCCAACCGGATCCGTTCGATCTTGGCGTTGGCGATGTCCTCGATGCTCTTTTCCGAGAGAAAGGGAAGGCCGGACAAGAGGAAGGAGGGAAGCTCCTGAGTGTAGTCCGGAACCGGCCCGGAAAGGAGGAATATCCTGTACGCTAGCGACCGGACCTCGAGATCAGGATGACGGGCCAAGGCCTCCAGCCTGCGGTGGATGGCCCGATTCAGACGGAGGCTCGTCCCCCTCAGGAGGGTTTCAAGGCTTTCCACCGCCTTGAGGGCGTCCCGGGAGGGAGCGAAGAGAGCCGAGGTGCAAAGGCGGTTGACTTCGATCAGGGCCGTATCCCGGATCGCCGTGGGGGTTACGGTCACCGTCGGTGTGTAGTCCCCCTCCTTCCGCCAGGGAATGAACAGCTGAGTCGAGACGCGCTTGATGGGTAAGTCCCAACCCTCCTTGCAGGGGCAAAAGGCGATCAGGGAAGGATTGGCGAGCCAGAGCATGGGTTGCCGGGCGAATTGCCCCAGGTCCACCAGCTCTCCATCCACCAGATACTCCAGGTCACCGATCTCAACCGCTCCCGAATCGGGCTTCCGCACCACCGAGAGAAACCGCTGGGCCCGACGGTTCATGAGCCCATCGGAATGGGCAAGGATCTCCGGTTCGAGAATCTCGAGATCCCGGAAGAACCAACGAGGAATTCGTATCCGGAGGTCGCCGACCTCGAGCTCCACATAGTCCCTTTGATAGAGAGCCTCGATGGTCTGGTTGAAGTTCTCCTCGATGGTTTTTCTTTGAAATGAACCCTTGGGAGTCAGCTCACCCCTTTCCCGCTCGAAGTCCCGGTCCAGAACGGCGAAGTTCACCACCCGGTCATAAGGAGCCAAACCTTGGTTGGCGGTTGAAACGATTTGCTGGAAATACTCTGCGGTCTGCTCCGAATCGGGCCCCTCAGTCAGAACAGGATCTTCAAGATCCGGTACGATGAGTAGGACGTTGTACTCCCGTCCGTCCCCCACCAGGAAGCTCCGTGATATCCCGGGCACGTGAGCCAGCTTCTGCTCGATGGCTCCCGGCGCCACGGTCTGGCCTTTGCTGTTTTTGTAGATGTCCTTGATACGGTCGACAATCTCGTAATGACCGCTTTCCCGGATCCGGAAAATGTCCCCCGTTGGGAGCCAGTAACCGTCCTCCGGGGCTGGCGGGGGATCCCCCAGGTATCGGGCCACGTAGTGCCCGGAGATCTGGAGCTCCCCTTCTTCGGAGAGCCTCGCGTCCAACCCGGGGAGTGGAATCCCCACGCTGTTGTCTTCGTAGGCACCCGGGGGGGTCATGGTGATTCCGCCCGTGGCCTCGGTCATCCCGAACCCGCTGCAGAGCTCGACCCCATGACGTTGGAAGAAGTGGAAGGCGGCCGGCTCCAAAGCCCCCGCGGCGGAGAGGCCCCACCGGAGGCGGTTTCCCACGACGCGGCGGAAGGATTCGCTACGAGCAACTGAACCCTCGGCCGCGTCCATCTCGGCCAGGCACCGTTCCTTGATTTGCTGCCATCCCCATCATCTCCAGATATCGCCCGAAGGTGTGGTAGAGAGGAAGGAAGCTGAAGAGGACCTCGCCCTCTCCCACCTTTGGGAGCGCCGCGGCCCGCGCAAACCGCTTTGAGATCAGGTTGTAGATGGTGTACTGGACTCCCTTGGGCCGACCCGTGCTCCCGGAGGTGAACATGACCGTGGCCAACTCGGTGATATCCCGCCGGGGCCGTTTCCCGAGGACCTCATCCACCTGGGCCTTGCCGAGCTGCGCCAGCGCCTCGCCCAACCGGGACTCCAGGGGTCCGGGAGTATCGGCATCCGGATCTAACAGAAAGAGGTGAAAGGAGCCCTTTGTCAGGGACCGGGCCACCTCCAGGCGATCCCGGAGTTCCTCCGTCTCCACAACCACTGTGTTGATTTGGAGTTCGTCGAAGATCCAGGCGAGCGTCTCTGAATT
>JBDRDQ010000627.1:0-2050 GCA_043820695.1 Gemmatimonadota bacterium
GCAGTCGTCACAGGCATAGAGGGATCCGCCCAGGGCGGGGGTACGACAGAGCGTGATGTCCCGCATGGCCCGGAGGTGCGAGGGCGGTATGCGCCCCCGAAAGGCAAGCCGATAAGCCTGACCGGCCCGGCGGAAGATTTCCGCCAGTTCCACGGGAGGGGATGCGGGAAGAGGTCAGAGGGTCTCGACGAGGCGGTTGATGGGATCCAGGGCGGCGTCGCGGATTTCCCGGGTGAGGTGGGTGTAGAGGGCGGTGGTCCGCGGGCTGGAATGGCCGAGATACTCCTGGATGAGGCGGAGCTGGACGCCGGCTTCCAGGAGGTGGGTGGCGTAGGAATGGCGAAGGGTGTGGACGTGGGCGCGCTTGGAGATGCCGCTCTGGTTCAGGGCTCGCTGGAAGGCCTTCTGCACACTGTCGCGGGCGACGGGACGGGCGGCGGCCTCGGCGGCTGGTTGGCCGGGGGTTCGGCCCGGAGCGAGAAAGAGCCAGAGGGGGTGACGGTGGGTTCGCCAGTGGTCGCGCAGGAGGGTGAGGGTGGCGGTGGGTAGGGGCACGTAGCGGTCCTTGCCCCCCTTGCCAGGCACCCGGAGCATGGAGCGGGCTCCGTCGATGCGGGGGACCTGGAGGTGAGCGCCCTCCATGAGGCGCAGGCCGCAGGAGTAGATGGTGGTGAGGCAGGCCCGATAGACGGGGCTCTTGATGCTGGTGAGGATGCTCTTGACCTCGTCCCGGCTGAGGACGACGGGGAGCTTCTTCTCCTTCTTGGGCCGGGCGACGTTGAGGACGGTCCACTGCCGTCCCAGGGTCTGCTGGTAGAAGAACTTGATGCCGCACAGCGCGATGGTGTGGGTGCTGCGGGCCACCTTCTTGACGGTGGCGAGGTGGACGAGATAGTGGCGGACCTGCTCCTCGGTGAGCTGGGCCGGGGGCTGGCCGTAGAAGCGGGCCAGGTAGAGGACTGCGTTGGTGTAGGCCTCCACGGTCCGGTCGGAGTAGCCTTGGAGCTTGAGGTCCTCGATCATACGTTCGCGCAGGGGTGTCATGATCTCCTCCTGGAAGGGTGAGTTGGTGCAGGAGAGAATCGGACACAGCGGTGGGGTTGTTCAACCAGGAGAGATCAAGAGAAGGTGGCCGTACCTATCCGCCGCAGGCGGATTGAGTCCAACACGCGTTTGCTACTGACCGTGCTTTCGCCGAGGGCATCCTCTTTGAGTTCCCGGGTGTCCTCTTGTACCCTGCCCGGCAGCAGAAACCCAAACCGTTAGGCGGGATGGGTGGACGTGGACTGAAGGGTTTTCTGCCAGTTAGTTCATCGATGGGTGGTAGGGCATTCGAGACATTCTCCGGTACTCTGGGCCCTTACGCTCAAGCACCCTACTCCAGAGCAAGTCGGGCGCGTCGGTGAACACGTCTTCCTCCTGAGCCGGTTCGGTGATCCAAGTATTGGCAACCATCTCTGCCTCGAGTTGGCCCGGCCCCCATCCTGAGTAGCCCACAAACACCCGCGCCCGAAGAATGCTCGGCCGGATGTCCGCCGATACTTCACCCACGAGAAAACCCACGGACCCAAACGCCAGAATATCCAGCAGACCGGGGTGCTCGAGCTCGGCAAGAAGCACAGCACCGTCAGTTTGCACCGGACCGCCCAGGAAGAGTAGCTCCTCGGGCGGCACAAGGTCGCTCAGGGGTGGAATCGCTTGCTCCACAGTGATGTTCAATGCGCGGTTCAAGACGACGCCCAGCGCTCCGTCAGCGTTGTGCTCCCCGACCAGGACCACCGTATGGCGGAAGTTCGGATCGTGCAGACCACCGCTGGATATTAGCAGCTGGCCCCGCAGACTCTCCATTTCCTTACCTCGTCTGGACGGTGAAGGGCAATTAGGCCCATTCCCGGAAACCTAGATACGCCCGGAGAACGGCGCTATGACCGCCGACTGCCCGGCGGCCACCTAGGCGTCTCTTGCACTACGAGAGAGTTCGGCCAATCGGAAAAGAACTCCGGGACCAGCTCGGTCGGTGCGTCCGCGCTCGCACAAGCGTCCGCCGAGA
>JBDRDQ010000628.1:0-2413 GCA_043820695.1 Gemmatimonadota bacterium
GCTGGCCCCGGGCGTCCACGCTTCGTCGTGATGACGATAACGCCGTTTGCGGCGTCCGTCCCGTAGAGTGTGGCCGCGCTTGGCCCTTTGATGATCTCGATGGACTCAATCTGCGACGGGCTGAGATCGTTGAGGCGGCCACCCCAGTTCCCGTACCCGGCCCGCGCGTCCGTGTTCGAAGTTACTGTGGCTTGGTTGTTGACCCGAACGCCGTCGACAATGAAGATCGGGTCGTTGCTAGTTGATTTGCTGTTGATCCCGCGGATCCGGATGGTCGGTGAGGTGCCCACCATGCCGTCGATAGCCATCACCTGGACGCCACCCACCCGTCCAGTCAGGAGCTCGGAGAGCGTGCTGATCGGCGAGGCAGTCATCAGACTGTCTGTCGCCGCGATGCGGCCGATCACATTCCCGAGCTCCCTTCGGCGCTGCTCGCCGGTGACCGTCACCACGAGCTCGTCGAGGAGAATAGCCGCTTGCTGGAGCGTGAAGTCCAGTATCACCGTAGCGCCCGCCTGGACGGTGACGCTGCTCCTCTCCTCCCGGAACCCGAGGACCACGGCTCTGACCCTGTGCGTTCCGGCGGGCACGCCTGGGATGACATAGCGGCCTTCCTCGTTCGTCAGCGAGCCGAGGCCCGTGCCGTCGATGGCCATCTGGACCCCGGAGAGGGGACGGCCTGTTCCGGCTTCCGTCACCCGCCCGACGATCACCCCGGTCTCCTGCACCCGGGCGACCGCGGACCCATTCCCATTCTGAAGCATGGGCACAGCCAGGCTCGGGGGGGGCCTCATGCTCAGTGCGGCCAACTGCGCAGGGGGTCTCCTCACCGACTCCATCACCCTCCGCACGGCCCGCTTCGCGATCACGATCTGGTCTCCCAGCTCCACGTATCCGAACTCCGTCCCAGAGAGGATCTGGTCGAGAGCTTCGGCGATGCTCGCGTCCTGGCAATGGCATTCCACCCTGAGCCCCTCCGGAAGGGAATTGGGGCTGAAGGCCACGCTGACGTCGGCTGCGTTGGCCAGGAGAACAAGCGCCTCGGGCAAGGTCACGCCCGTCACCTCCAGCCCGACAGGTCTTGAGAGAAGGGAGCCGTCCGTTGGCTCCAAGCCGATCTCACCCCAGAGAGCCATCAGAGTGCGCTCACTCTGGGAAGCGGCTGGGATCGTGACCCCAAAGAGGAGGAGCGAGGCCAGGATTCCGGTTCGAATGGTGTTCTTCACGCTGGCGTTCTTCATGGAGTACCTCCGTCTCCTTTGCACCTTCGGTCTACCGCATCTTCCGAAAAACCGCTGACTCATTGCCTTCTCGCTGCAATCGAGACCACTCCCCCATCGATCCCGCACGAAGCATCAACAACGCTGCAGACAACGGTGAGGACGTCCTCCAGGGGGCGTGAGGAGAACCACATGGTCAGCGTCTTCTCGCCCAGATCTACATCGAGGATCTGCACCTCCACGTTGTAGATCTCCTCGATCTCCTTCGCGACCCTGGTCAGGGGTGTCCTCTGGAACACCAGGAACTGCCCCATCCATTCCGAGGAGAGTTCCGCGAGCCCGGGCGCCTCCCTAACGATTCCCATCCTTCCCGACTGCACCTGGGTCATCTCCCCGGTCCGCACTTCGACCTCGGATCCGCTGGTGGCCAGGACCACACTCCCCTCCACCACCACTAGGCGCATGTCCTCGACGTTCGACTCAACCTGGAACCGGGTTCCCAGAACCCGCATGCTCCCGCTGGGTGTGTGGACGCTGAAGGGGCGTTTCTCGTCCGGCGTTACGGCGAAGAAGGCCCGCCCTACCAGGACCACCTGGCGGCCCGACCCATCGGGCATCACCTGGAGTCGACTTTCGGGGCCGAGGCGGATCACGGACCCGTCGCTCATCCGGACGGTGGTGGATTCACCCGCTCCCGTCATGAGTTCCGCCGCCGCAAGCTGGGTGTCGTCCCTGTCCGGACCCCACCGGCCATAGCCCAGGAGACCCAGCGCCACGAAGGCCACGGTGGCGGCTACCGCCAGGGGCGCAATGGCCCAGGCGGGGGGACGAAGACGATGTGCCCTCGCCGCTGGAGGCCTACTTCTCTCCGCTCGTCTGATTAGCTCCGTTGCCACGGGAGGCTTCCCGGGGTCGACCCCTGCGTCCTGGGACCGGGCGAGGGAGAGAATCTCTTCCAGCGCCCGCTGGTGAGCTTCGTTGTCGGGAGATTCCTGCAGCCAGGTAGTGACCTGGTCGTCTTCCGCCCGGGTCGTTGCGCCGCGCAGAAAGCGGAGAAGAACTTCGTCCATGAATGAACTCCGGGGTTTCGGGCTCTTCCCCATTCGTTTCACTCCGGGGGGGCGGCCGCCGCGCTTTCTCAAGGTGAGCCGAGGCTCCTCATAGGAAGAGAGCGCTTGAAGGTGGGCGGACTA
>JBDRDQ010000629.1:0-13414 GCA_043820695.1 Gemmatimonadota bacterium
ATGTTGGTCTCCAAACACCTGGAATTCGACATGCCTGGGTCGGACGATGCACCTCTCCACGTACACGCCCGGGTTCCCGAAGGCCGCTTCCGCCTCGTTTCGTGCCTGCCGGAAGAGCTTGTCGAAGCTGTCAGCCTCCCAGGCCACTCGCATGCCCTTCCCCCCGCCTCCCGCCGAGGCCTTGATCATCACCGGAAATCCGATCTCCAGAGCGACCTGCTTTGCCTCTTCGGGATCGTGGACTTCCCCTTCACTTCCCGGGACCGTGGGGATTCCTAGCTCCATCATGGTCCGCCGGGCCGTGGCTTTGTCCCCCATGGCTCTAATCTGTTCGGGTGTGGGGCCGATGAAGACCAGATTGGAGCGTTGGCAGATCTCGGCGAATTCCGCGTTTTCCGCCAGGAATCCGTACCCAGGGTGAATGGCCTCCGCACCGGTGATTTCGGCCGCGGAAACAATGCGCCGGATGTCCAGGTAGCTGGCCGACGCGGGGGGAGGTCCAATGCAGACATCCTCATCGGCAAACCGGACGTGGAGAGATTCCCGGTCCGCCTCCGAATACACGGCCACGGTCCTAATCCCGAGCTCGTGACAGGCCCGGATTATTCGTAAGGCGATTTCACCCCGGTTCGCAATAAGAAGCTTTTTGAACACCCTGCCGCCTCCGAAAAAGAGCTACCAACCCTCAAAGTGATCCGCGCCCGAGCCCCCGGCGAGGGTTCGGACGCGGCTCGCCTCTAGGGAATGACCCTCAGGAAGGATCAACCAGGAACAGTATCTGCCCATACTCGACCGGCTGGGCGTTCTCGACCATGACCTTGGCGATGGTCCCCTCGACCTCAGACTCCAGCTCGTTCATGAGCTTCATGGCTTCAATGATGCAGAGGACGGTCCCTTTCCCCACACTCTGACCCACCGCCACGTACGGTGACGCGTCTGGAGAGGGGGACGAGTAATAGGTCCCGACCATGGGGCATATGACTTTCAGCAGACCGTCGTGAGCCTCCCCCTGATCCTCACTCTCGGACAGCCCCGCCGCTGACTGCATGGCCAGAGTTGTTGGGTCGGTCCCCACGGGCAGAGGGCCCGCGTGCGTGCCCGGAACGACCGGAAGGCTCCCTTGGGCAGGAGCGCCCAGGCCAGAGGCCGGTGGACTCTTGGAAAGGCGGAGCCGGGTCCCACCCCGATCCAGCTCCAGAAAGTCGAGGCCGCTCTCGTCCAGGGCCCGTATCAAGCTTTCAACGAATGCTAGGTCGATCATCCTGTCACCCGCGTGAGGTATTTGTCTTCCCGCCTGTCCACCTTCAACACATCACCGATCTCGACGAAGAGGGGAACCTGTACCACCGCTCCCGTTTCGAGTGTGGCTGGTTTTGTACCCCCTTGGGCCGTATCACCCCGAAGTCCAGGGTCGGTCTGGGTCACCTCCAACTCCACGAAGTGGGGCAGTTCCACGCTGAGAACCTTCCCCTCATGGACCAACCCCTCACACTCCATGTTTTCCTTCAGGTACTTCAACTGGTCCTGACCGATGATCTCTTCGGAGAGGGGGATTATCTCGAAGGTGTTCTGATCCATGAAGTGGTAGAGCTGTCCATCCGTGTATGAGTAGGTCACGGGCCGACGCTCCAGGCGCACATCCGTCACCTTCTCTCCAGCCCGGAAGGTCTTTTCCACCACCGCACCCGTGAGGACCTTCTTGAGCTTGGTCCGGACGAAGGCCCCGCCTTTTCCAGGCTTTACATGCTGGAAATAAACGATGGTCCAGAGTTGGCCATCCATCTCCATGACCAAGCCGTTACGAAAATCAGCTGTCGTTGCCATACACCTTCAAGATTCTGTCTTTGGATTTGTGAGATGGGCCAATAGGCCCCTGAGCCCTAAAAGATAGCTGTTCTCTCCGAAGCCAGCGACCGTCCCTGTCGCGATGGGAGCCACGAAAGAGTGGTGCCTGAAGGTTTCCCGAGAGGCGGGGTTGGAGAGGTGGACCTCCACCACCGGCAGTCCGATTCCCGCGAGCCCATCCCTTAAGGAAACGCTGGTGTGGGTGAGGCCCCCGGGGTTGATGAGGATCCCCTTCACACGAGGTTGGATTTCTTCGAGGAAGTCCAGAATCTCGCCCTCGTGATTGGATTGAAAAACCTCCAGCTCCACTCCCAGCTCCTCCGCCAAAGAGTGAAGGGCCGCATTGATTTCCCCTAAAGTAGCGGAGCCGTAGACGTGGGGCTCTCGTCTACCCAGTAGCCGGAGGTTGGGGCCATGCACGACTGCGATCCTCATTGGAGTCCGTCCAGCCAGTTTTCAAAGGCTTCCAGGGTGGGATCCCCCCCCGGGTCATCCATCTCCGGCTCCTCCGCGTGGGATTGACCGAACGGGTGGTCGGGGGCGAGGGACTCGATCGGGACCGGTCCATCAGGTGCCAGGGCATCGATGGAGATGGGCTCGTCAGGCGCCAGGGCTCCGATGGAGATCGCCCTGTCGGATGCCGACCCCTGGGCGAAAACAGGACGAAGTCTGTCCGGCGCCAGAGATTCGATGGGAACCACATCAACCGAAGCCAACTCCTGGATGGGGACCATATCTCCCGGTGGCAGCCCCAACGCAGGGGCGTCCCGTGCATCTTCGGGCGCGAGGGAGGCGATCGGGACGACACCCTCCTCGGGGCGGGTCGGCCCCTCGCTCTCTTCCCTTTTGACCGGTTTAGCCTCAGGAATCCTCAGGAGGCTCCGAACCTCTTCCAGGCGGCGCTTCAGGTGGTCGTTTTCGGGGTCCCCTTCCAGAAGGGTCTGGAAGACTCTTTCAGCCCGGCCGAACAACCCCTGACGAAGATAGATCTCTCCCAGGGTGGAGGTGACCAGAGCTTCGTCCAGATCCTCCTGGGCCGGAATGGGTTCTCCATCCTCCACCACGGAAACCGATGGGACGGCCTCCTCCGGCCCGTCGGAGGAACCATCCCGGGACGAGTCCGGTTGAAGGACGGCAATATCCCAATTCAGTTCTTCCGCAACGGCATCGGGGTCGTCCCAAACCACGGGTTCCGGTTCGAATTCCGGGTCCGGGACAGCCGGAGCCTCGACCTCCGCCCTGAGGGCAAGAATACGGTTGGGAAGATCCAGATCGACGGGATCCTCATTCAGGAGAGTTTCCAGGAACCCGAGGGCGGAGCCCACCTCACCCCGGTCCAGGAGAATCTCTGCCAATCCCCGGAGTGCCGAGATGTTGTGGGGGTCGAGTTCGAGGGCGGCACCGAACCGGGATTCGGCCTCCTCCAACTTCCCTTGGTCCACACTCAACCAGGCGGCCACCACTTGCCCAGAGAGGAATTCCGGATGCCGCTCCAGCCCATCCCGAAGAAGCCGGTGGGCCTCCCGGAAATCCCCCGCCCTCCTCAAGGCGTCAGCCAGGGGGACGAAGCCTCGCCCGTCCGGGTCCGCTTCCGACCAGTAAAAATCCTGCAGTTTTCGGATGTGGACTTCCTGGGGTTGTCCCACCGATCGACCTCGATGATCCTGGAGAAATGGCGGAAGAGGAGGATGATGAACTCGCCGGAAGATAGTCTTTTGTTTTTGGGGGTGTCAACGTAAACCCGGCCAACTCCCCAGTCTCAAGTAACCGTGAGGAAAGGGGTTTCTGCCTTGAGGCGGCCACGATCCGCCGTTAGGTTTTCTGGTCTAATCTTCTGTTGCAGTTACAGCCGCAAGAGTGGGGAGTGGCGGAGCTATGATGCGTCAGATGCGGGAGAACACGAAGTGGATCATGCTGGTGACGGCAATTGCCTTCGTGGCTCTCATGGTGTTCGAATGGGGCATGGATATCACCGGCCAATCCGGTGCAGGGTTTGGTGAGCTTGGCCAGGTGAATGGTACCCCCGTCACCTACGAGCAATATCAAGCGGCCTACCGAAACCTATACGATCAGGTGTCCCGCGGTCAGGAGGAGCCGATCACCTCCGCCCAGAACCGAGAGATCGAGGAGGCTGCCTGGACCGAGATCGTGAATCAGATCTTGATTCAGCAGGAGCTCGGTCGCCGGGGCGTTCGGGTGACGGATCAGGAGGTCCGGGAGGCGGCTAGATTCAGCCCCCCCCAGGAACTGATCGGAGACCCCCTATTCCAGACGGACGGGCAATTCGACATCCAGCGGTACCAGGATTTTCTGGCCAATTCCGCTGACGATCTCTTCCTCCTCCAGCTGGAGGCCTACTATCGGGAGATCATCCCCAGGAGCAAGCTTCTGCGGCAGGTTACCTCGGGGATCTACTTCACGGAGGCGGAACTTTGGGAGCAATACCGCTTCGCAAATGAGCAGGTACGGGTCCGGTTCGTTGCCTTCAACCCGGCCGACCGATTCTCTGACCTGTCCGTGGAACTCTCGGAGAAGGAGATCAGGGACTACTATGACGCCAACCGGGAAGACTTCGGGATCCCGGCCCAGGTTGACGTCAAATATGTGGCTCTCACAAAAGCCCCCCTTCAGGAAGACACCGTCGAGGCACATCAGCGAGCCATCGAAATTCGCCAGGAACTCCTGGACGGCACCGATTTTGGTGAGGTGGCCCTACGGGAGTCATCCGATGAGGCGACGGCCGCCAGCGGTGGGGAGCTGGGGACCTTCGGAAGGGGCCAGATGGTTCCGGTCTTCGATTCGGTCGTCTTCAATGCCCCCCTCAACCAGGTGCTTGAGCCGATCCGGACCAATTTCGGCTTCCATATCATCGAGGTTCTCAGTCGCCAGGGGGACAGTGCAAAGGCTCGTCACATTCTGGTGCCGGTTGAACGGACGGGTGAATCCGAGATCCGCCTCCTGACCCTCGCTGACTCTCTCGAGGTCCTGGGCGAATCCATGACCGTCAGTGAGGCGGCCAGAATCCTCAATGTGCCCGTGGGGCAACAGGTCATGACTGAGCTCTTCCCCTTTCTGGCAGGGGCCGGGCAGATCTCAGATGGGTTGGATTGGGCTTTTGGGGAAGCGAGCCCGGGGGACGTGAGCCCGGTGTTCGAAGACCAACAGGCTTTCTACATGATGGAGCTCGTAACCGGAACTCCCGCCGGCGTTCAGCCTCTCGACAACGCGAGGCCCACCATCGATCGATTCCTCAGGCTGGAAAAGATGGTGGCCATGGCCAGGGCGGAGGCCGAGGAATTGGTGGAACGGGCACGGGCCGCCGGAACGCTGGAAGTCCTGGGCGGACAGGATCGACTGGCTGTCCAGGAAGCGGGGCCAAATGCCCGGCCGGAGTTCTTCCCGGGCCTCGGGTATCAGAACAAGGCCATTGGGGCGGCTTTCGGCCTCGAGTTGAACCAAATCAGCGACCCCGTGGTCACAAACTCGAACGTCTTCCTCATTCAAACGCTGGATAAGATTCCCGCTGATAGCGTGGAATGGGAGGGGCAGAAGGACCTTCAGCGGGCCCAGAGCGTTTTCACGGTCCAGCGGCAGCGGCTGGACCAATGGATCTCCGCCATGCGGGAAACAGCCGAGATCGTGGACCGGCGTGAACAGGTATTCCAGACCCCCCGAGGCCAGGGGGCTCCGACCGGAGGTCTTTTCTAGGTCGACCCCTTACCGGGGGCCCGGCCGCGCGACGTGGGTGTGGCCACGGACGGGGTTCTTTCAGTCGGCCTTTTCGTCGTCGGTCACAGTGAGTCGCCTCGGCCCCTCCTGGTCCTGGTCGCTCTTGGCTTTGGGGGGCACGGATTTCATCTCATTCAGAGGAGCCTTCAGCTCCCCTTCGATCTCTCGTACCGATCCTTTGAACTCCCGGATTCCCTTCCCCAGGGCGGAGCCGATTTCCGGAAGCCTTTTCGCGCCAAAGAGCAGAAGGACGACCAAAAAGATCAGAACGAGCTCGCCCATCCCAAGGCCACCAAATGGCATTTTCTCTCCTCCTGATCCCAGTGCGCCAGCAAACCATTTTCTGAGCGCAAAACATGCTCAAGGTTTATCCCGGACCACCCAAAGCTAACCAGACCCTCCGCTTCAGGTTAGATCCAGGACCGAGCGACGAAGGCGACGATTCCGACACCCACCAGGGTAAGGACGTTCAACGTCACCTCCAAAGGTCCCACGGTGAGGGCCACAGCCACGAGATCGATGGAAAAAGGGCCCACCGCCGCATTCACAGAAGTGGTGAGGAAGTCCCGTGCCGCACTCTCCGGCAGAAAGAGCTCCGACAGCTTTGTGAACAGTCCACCCAGGAATAACCCCAGAATCAGGGTCCAGAGGAGGCGCTTGGCGTTTCGGCGCCGGTTATCGCCAATCAATGCACGGCCTGGAGACACTCAACGATTCCGATCTACTGCGTAGGTGATGGAGTCGCGGAGAGCGTCCACGGCAGCCTCAGCCGGCAAACCCGCCAACGCTTCCTCCGCTCGCTCCGCAAACTTCAGGGCCTGCTTCTTGGCATAGTCGACACCCCCGAGTTCCCTGACCAACCCGACGACCCGGAAGATGTCCTCATCCGACGGTTCGATTCCGTTGAAGAATGTACGGACCTCCGACTCCGCCCCGGAAGATGCCGCTTTCAGAGCGCCGATGAGAGGAAGCGTGACCTTTCGTTCCCTGAGATCCTGCCCGGCCGGCTTCCCCGTCTCCTCCGCCGATCCAACGTAATCCAGGATGTCGTCGGCTACCTGGAATGCCATTCCGAGATTGTCCCCAAACCGGCGGAGGGGCTCCCGATACGCCTCTTGGCCGACCAGGGCCCCCATATCGCAGGCGGCACCCATGAGGGAGGCGGTTTTCGCGGCGATGAGGCGGTAATAGTCGTCCTCCGAGAAATCAAAGCGGTCGTAGGAGGTGAGCTGCCTCATCTCGCCTACACTCATTACATTTGCCGCATCCCCAAGGGTCCTGACAGCTTCCAGAGAGCCGACCCGGGCCAACTCCGTGACAGCTCGGCTGTAGAGGTAATCCCCCATGATGATAGCGATCTGGTGGGTCCAGAGGGCATTCACCGTGGGCTGGCCTCTCCTTAGCACCGAATTGTCCACCGCATCGTCATGAACGAGAGTGGCCAGGTGAACCAACTCCACAACAGCCCCAAATGTGATCGCGTCAGGATGGGGAGAACCGCCGACCTCGTTGGACAGGAGGACGAGAGTGGGGCGGAAGAGCTTCCCCGGAAGAAGAAGGAGGTAGTCGTTTACCTCTTGGATCATCTCAAAATCCGCCACGACAATTCTGCGAATCTCTTCGAGGATCAGATCCAGCCTCTCTCTGACCGGGGCTTGAATCTGGGTCAGGCCTGGGGGTGCTTTGCTCACCTGCGGACTGGGGTTGGTCATATCTCCGAAGCGTCAGCTTCCCTTACCGAAGGGCCCGGAGCCGCTCGGTCACGTCCTCGAAATTGATGTCCAGGGAGAACACTTTTTCATAGAACTCCAACGCCTGTCCGTTGTTCCCCTGGTCTTCTTGAGCCCGCCCCATGAGGTAATAGATCCCGATGAGTTCGTCCTCGACCTCGTTAGGCACCTTCAGTGCCCGGTTCAGGGCCCGGACGGCCATGTCCGACTTGCCCATCTCCATCCAACACCGCCCCATCACTTCGTGGGTGGGAAGGTGGCTCGGTGAGGCCCGAAGTGCCATCTGGAACTCGGCCACCGCCTCCTCGAACAGGCCCATCTCCATATAGGCCGTGCCCAGGTCATGATGGGCCGCCACGTCATCCGCGGCCACATTCTGGGATACCTTTTCCTTGAACTGCCCCAGCATCTTGGCGAAGTCGGCCTCGTCGTCCCCCGATGGGGCCTCCGCGGCCACTCTCCACCGGGTGGTTCTCTCGGCTTCATCACCGAGAATCATGGACCCCAGGTCAACGTATTCCTCAGAAGATGCCACCTGGGTAGGTGGTCTGGCACCCGGCGCCCCGTCCAGCTTCTGGATTCCCGCCGCTGCGCCCTCATGTCCGGGTGAGAGCGTGAGGACTTGTTGATACACGGCATCGGCCTTCATGGGCGCCCCGGTCCGCGCCAGGCAACCGGCCAGCTCCAAATAGGCCGAGATCAGGATCTCCGGATCATTCTTCCGAAACGCGTACTCCACCATTCGCTGGTGGAGTTCCACACTGTCCGGATCGGACTCGATCTGAGCTTTGACCCGGTCAATGGCGAGACCCATTTCCCCCCGATCAGCGGCCTCCTTATGGTCGCCGGGAGGGACAACGACCCCGGGCTCCATCGGTTCGGTGTCAGCGGCTTCGGACTCTTCCGGATCCTCTCGCAGGGCCTCAAAGACTGCGTCTTCAAGAGCGGCCTCACCCAACGACTCGGCCTCATCAAGGTCCTGGAAACCCAGAAGGGGGAGAGGCTCTTCCTCGGCATCGTCGGTTCCCCCAAAGCCGGGAAGCACCTGCACCTCCTCCGCCGAGTCTTCCGATTCGAAATCGAAGGTGGGGAGACCATCCTCAATTCCCCCTTCTTCCGTTTCGCTTGGGGGGGACCCGGACTCGACCGTCCCTAACCCACCGAATTCCAGCTCTCTACTGTCGATCCTGGTTTCCGACTCAACCTCATGGTCTTCTTCCTCTTTATCGCCAACTTCAGAGTCCCCCAACTCTACCTCGACGCCCCCGAACCCGCCGCTCTCATCCCTTCCCCAGTCATCCAGCTCGAAACCGCCCAGGCTGGTGCTCTCAAAGACCAGATCCCGAGTGTCCGGGACGGAAACCTCTGCCAAAATGGACTCGACGTTCGGGAGGACCAGATCCGGAGCCAACTCTTTCAGTTTCTCGGAAACCCGCTTCGCTTCCTCACCCTCATCCATCAAGATCGACCGGCGATAGACTTCGGTGTATTGCTCGATGGCCTCCTCCGTCCGGCCATGGGATTCCAATTGAGAAGCCAGACTATGGCGGATCTCGACATCCTCCGGCGAGAGGTCAACCAACTCGACAAGGGCATTCAGGGCGCTCTCGATATCCCCCCGGGCCGTCTGTCGCTCCGCATACGTGAGGAAGCTCTGGCGGGCATCGGTGAGGAATCCCTGTTCAGCCCGAATCTTCCCCATGCGAAGGAAGAAGATATTTCTATCCGGGAGATTCCTCAGGACCTTTTTGCAGATGGCAATGGCGTTGTTGGGCAGCTCAGCTTCCAGATACAGGTCGATGGCCTTCTCGTAGTGTTCGACCGCTCCATTGATCTGCCCGAGGCGGGTTTGAATATCCCCTAGCCGATTGAAGAGAGTGATGTCGGGGGCCTCATCCACCTCCTGCATCCGGACGGCCGACCTGTAGAGATCGAAGGCCTTTTGCCACTCTTCCCTCAGCTCGTGGCGACGGGCCGTCTCTTTTAGCTCTTCGACTTTCATGGCTTATGCACCGGATCTGGCGTTCGCTCCAACCCGAACCCGACCGAACATCTCGGGTGGAGCCCGAGGAGAGGCGGGAGAAATGAAGAACGTCCAGACCCTTGGACCAAGGATGGACGTCTGCTCAAGTTCAGTTACCCCGAGTGCCGCAAGATAAACCAGCGTCGAAACCTACACAAGCGAACCCCTGTTCAGAACCCCCTCGTCCAGGATGAGGACCACCCCCGGCCTCGATCTGTCGTCGGGACCGGGGGGGTGGATGGGTTCGGTTTCTCCGGGCTGGAGCCCGGGTTTCGGACCGGCTCTATCTTCCCCCGGCCTCCCTCGGGGCCAGGTTCGGATTTCCGGCCTGAAGCTGGTAGGCCCAGTCGAAAATCATGATGGCAGCGGCATCCTGGTCGAATCCCAGAAGCGTGACTCTGATCACTCCGTAGTGTGTCAAACCATCATTCCCGACCACCCTGAGCACATACGTGGTCTGGGGGTAAAGGGGCATGTCCAGGTTGACGTACCCCGAAAGTGGAGCCTGATCCAGGGCGACACAGTCCGAATCGGAAACCACCCCGCACTTTAGAGCCGTGGTCTCGAACAGCCCATCGTAGACCTGCGTCCCCGGGCCGGGCACCAGCCACCAGCCGTCTGCATCCACCTCGACCCTGAAATGCCGGTTGGGGGAATTACCATCCAGGATGGGATAGGTCAGCTCGTCCTGGGAGAACCGGAATCCTGCGTGGGTCGGAACATCCTCGTAGGCATAGATCCACTCGCCGTGGTAGTCCGGCCGCGGGGTCCCGGTCGCCAACTGGCTCCCGAAGCTCTCGTGTCCCTGGCTGTCCACCGAAGTGACGAAGTAGCTGTAGCTCTCACCGTTCAGAGCCAGGAGATCCAGGAAACCCTCGGAGTCCGTCTCCCCCAGGATGAAGTCGTCCCCACCGATCTGCGCCTGGTACACCCGATAGAAGGAGAAATCAGTGGCATTGCGGGCATTGTTGCTCCACCGGATGAAGTTCGCATTGTCCAGGGCAACGACCTCCACCGTCCCGGGGACAGGGGGCGGATCCGGGATGGGAACGTAGACTTCAACCGCCCAATCAGAGGGTGTTTCCAACCCGCTGGGACTCACAGACGCCACGTAGTACTCATAGGTGATATCCGAACGTATGTTCACGTCCGCATAGGAGCAGAGGCCTCCCGAACAGTTCGTGACCTCAGCGATGAGGTAATAGTTGGCATCGGACTTCCGCTTCGCGAAAACCCTGAACGCGTCATTATTCCAAGCGGGCGACAACTCCCAGGTGACATAGACGGCCTTGTTGTAATACCACGCCGCGAGATTCTCAGGGGGCGCAGCATACTCGTCATCGTAATAGATAAGATCGTCACTATCACATGCGGCCAGGCCGAGGATCATGGGCAGGAGAAAGAGCCCGAGTTTGGCGATTTTCATGGTTCCCTCCGAGTCAGGACAGTGTCTAACCGTCCTATAGGCACGTCCTGTGCCGAGCCAGAATTCCTTTGTTTTCAGGGGTTTTGCGCCGAGGCGGGCGAAAAGTGTCCTATTGAGAGGACACGCCTCAGCTAGGTAGTGACACGGGATTTCCAGCCGGGCCGAGGGTCCGGCCTGATGGCAGGTGAGGCCTAATACCTCCGTGCGCCCGATTGGTCCTGGTAACTCCGCTGAGAATAGTCGAAATGGAGGTCTTCCTGATCGGTGAGTGCCACCTCGAAGCGGAAGCTCCAGTTCCCGGTGGCGGTCTTTCGGAAATCGAAATGAGCCTCCCAACGATGGAGATTCCGGGTGAGCTGGATGAAGTGGTCGTTGAAAGAGCCTTCAATCAGGTCGTAGGAGGTCCGCCAGCTCGCGTCCCAATTTTCGGTGAGATTGAAGCTGAGAGACCCCTGCAGCATCTGGTTGGCTGACTGCGTACCAAGCCTGGGGCGCTGCATGGAAAAGCTGAGGTTGGCTCGCCAGCCCCCCGCCCCCCGAACTCCACCGCCTCCCCGCCTCTCGGAAGATGGGTCACTTCCGCCGGGAATGATGCTGCCTTCGTCGGAGAGAGAGGGAGCGAAGGGGTTTTCCTGCGCTTCACCCTCCACGGTCGCCGGTACGGAGCCGGCCGGTGACCCGGCTGCGTCCCCTCCCCCACCCAGGAGGCTCCCCAGAATCCGGAAGGGTAGGGATCGACCATCCAGATTGAAGCCGAAATTCAACGATTGGAGGTGCGGAGAGAACTCCCGGCTCGGGGTCGCATCTCCACCTTCCCCAGTAACCCCGACTTTGTCGTCGAATAGGTCATGGGCCATGGTGAGAGTAAGCCCACGGAGGTAGTCGGAGGAGATGGTATTCGTGACCATAGCCGTGGTGATGCCCCAAAGCCAATCACCTTCCTCTTTAGCCTCCTCGAAGTCATACGTCATGGCCGTGGTTCTGAGGGAGAGGAGGACAGTCTTCTGCTCGTTCGATGGTGGCCGGAAACCCGACGCCGAGTCCGCCATGGTCGGACCGACTCCGAGGGAATCCACCGCCAACCCCGTGGAATCCCCGGGCAAGATCGAAAGAGAATCGCCTTGTGCCGGCCCCGGACCCGCCCGCCCCGGTGCGCCCCCCGTAGCTACGGAAGTCGAATAGGACTTACGCTTAGCCTCGAAGGTCTGGTTGAGGCTGATCACCAGCCTTCTCTGGGGTCTTGCTTCGGAGGAACCGAAGACTTGCGCTTGAAGCTCGGTGGGCGACACCTTCGGAGCATAGGAGAAGTCGAATCCAGGGCTGATCTTGTGCCGGATGGCGTCGAAGGAGCCGAACCCGGGGAAAAACCCGTAGATGTCCGTCCTCAGGTTCACCCCCAACGAAAGCCGAGTGGGACCTGACACGAAGGAAGAAGCGAGGGAGGAAGTGTCCGCCCTGATGAGCCTGCTGGAGACGCTCAGGCTTGGAGTGATGGTGGTGGATCCGATCAAACGCTGCTGATACCCCAAAGAGGCGTTCCATCCGGCTTCCGCGGTGGCTTGATCCTGGAATAACGAGGGTACGTCCGATCCCAGAGTGTCGCCGGGGAGCATCCCCACCGGAACGCCGAGGACGACCCTCTCTGTGAAATCCAACCCACCGCCAAGGGAGAAGTTACCCAGCGACAAGCTCGAACTGATTGTGCCGTTAGTGTTCACCTGATCCGCAAGGGACGGTTTGAATACAGCCGTGTCAGGCTGTTCCGGCCTATCCGAGCTGCTCCGGCGGAAGCTGGACGAGCCCGAGAACGTAATGTTGTTGTAGAAGCGGGCCTGGGAGGGAGAAGCCTTGAAGAAGGTCTGGGGGGTGAGGGAGAAGCTGAGATTGGGCAAGGTCATCTCCACCCGATCATCGGTCAGATACTGCTTACGGTTCGCACTCAGGGTGAGGTTACCGAAGTCGAATCGGCGGCTCAGTCCACCCTCGGAGTCGATGGATTGGACCACCTCCCTGGGATCGAAGGAGGTCTCTCGGACCATGGACGAGGAGGAGGCGTAGCTGGCTCGAAACCGGAGGTTGGTCCTCTCACTCATCTGCCACTGGGTATTTCCGTTGAAGGCCCTCTGCCGATCTCCGGACTCCCGCCAGAATTCCCGGAAACTCAGGCCCCCCGTGAGAAACTGTTTGGCCCAGTTGAAGCGAGCGCTCCCCGTTAGAGCCACGTGTTCCCCGCTCCACCAATCCATGAACACGGTGGCGTCGTAGTAATCTGTCCCGGCCCAATAGAACCCCAGGTTCGAGATTCTCCTGGAGTAACTCTGGGAGGTCCTGACGATGTCGTTGACGCTGAAGGCAGGTGTCAAGATCCCCGAGGAGCGCCCCTGTTCCAGGTTTTGGACCATGAAGGGAAGCCATGCCACCGGAACATCCGCGAAGTAGAGCTTCACCGGCCGGGCCACCAGGAAACTGCCCCTGATGATCTTCACATTGTTGGAGGCGAAATGGTAATGGGGTTCCTCGAGTTCACAGGAGGTGAAACTGAGGTGGGTTCCCCAAGAGGCCGTATCGCTCACCGAGGTCAGATCACCGTGTACGATCCATTCCCCCCCCCCCGGAATAGCGTGTGGTGGCGCCCAGAGCCGTGCCCCTTCCCTCCCTCAG
>JBDRDQ010000630.1:0-2045 GCA_043820695.1 Gemmatimonadota bacterium
ACCCCGTACTGCAGAGCGATGGAGACGGCAGTGGCGAACGCGTCCGCCAGCCCGCTGATGGTGCTGCCCTGCTTGGCCATCACCACGAACATCTCGCCCGGTTGACCGCCGGGGAACAGCCCGACCGTGAGGTAGCCAGTGTGGCCCCCCACCTCGAAGCGGTGGGTAACCGATTTCCGCTCCGGAGGCATGCGACGACGCATCCGCTGGCTGTCCACCGTCCTGGTCCCCGGGAACTCTCCGCCGCTGCTCGGCTCGGGGCTCACGTTCTCGTCTGCGAGGAGCTGGTAGCGACGTCTCGCCACGTCCGGCGTGACGGGTAGATCGGGGGCCAGGCGACCGCAAACTGCCGACCAGAAGTTCACCCGCCGCGAGATGTTGTTTGACTCCAGGGCCAAGACGGCCTCCTTGAGGCAAACGTCCTCCTCCGGGGTCCATGTCCTACGCGTGGTCACGATTTCTCCTCCTCTTTGGGTCGCGGACACGAAGCCTCCGCGCTGGCATTGACACCACGTTCCGTGGTCCCGGCGCGGCACCACGTATGCGTCGCGGACACGAAGCCTCCGCGCTGGCATTGACACCTGCCACAAATGCAACGCCTTCTGCCAGATTCTGGCACGTCGCGGACACGAAGCCTCCGCGCTGGCATTGACACCGGGGTGACGCGGGGTCATTCCGCCATCGTTCACTAGGTCGCGGACACGAAGCCTCCGCGCTGGCATTGACACCGTACCATCTCCACATCAAGCTCCCACGCCATCCTGAGACTCTCTTTGCAAGCGCTTCAACTTCCGCTTCTTCCATCTCCCACCATCACCCTCCAACCCCCCGGAATCACGATGTGCGACATCGGCGCCCTTCGAATCACCACCTCGTCGCTCGCAGTCCTTCTTGTGCCGGTCGAGCAAAATTCGGGCTGCATTCTCGTCCTGATCGACGACCATCCCACATCCGAGACAGGTCCGGACCACCTGCTCCTCTGCAGAATCCGACCAGTTCTCTACCGCTCCGCAGATCCAGCACTCCTGGGTGGTGTACGCGGGATCGATCTTCACCACCCGTCCGCCAGCCGACTGGAACGCGTTGATCAGGCACAGCCTGAGCTCGCTGCACGCCACGAGTACCCGGTTGCGCCTGGCCTCCTTGTTCTCGCCCTTCTCCTTCTCCTCCTCCACCGAAGATCTCTCCTGCATCTCACTCAGATCGAAGTCCTCCAGCACGAGCGTTCCATACCTCTTGGCGAGATCGGCTGCGAGCAGCCGGTAGCCCTCACGGCGCCGACGCAACGTTCTCTGCCTCTGGTGAGCCTCCCAGGTCCAGAGGTGCTTGTCGCGCTGCCTCCAGTCCTCGAGCCGCTCGAAGGCCTCCTCGTCCCCTTCCCAACGCTGGGTTCTCCATGCGATGGCCAGCGAACCGAACTTCCGGAAGGCCTTCCACGCGTGGAGGGTCTCTGTTCTCTCCCGGATCCACTCTGGGATTTCGTTCCGGTGATCCTGAAGCCACTTGGCCATCCAGGGGCGAAGCTCGTCCAGATGCTTGTCCCGGATCGACCGGAGATCCTCGACCTTCTGCATCCTCGTCACGATGTCATCTCCGACGAGGATCTGCTCGTGCTTCCCGTCCGAGCCCCCCCAGTACCCCGCTCGGAGGCCATCATCCACGAGTCGCCACCCGAGGTCGACCCCGACCGTCCCCTCCCTCGGAACCGAGATCGGACCATCGTCCAGACGCACGGTGATCTGCAGCTCCCATCGCTCCTTGTTCGCGACGTGCCGGCGGAGCACCTTCGCCCACATGATCTTCCCGGGAGGGAGCGGCCGGTGCAGGATCACCGGCCATTCGGCCCAGATCGGATCTCGTCCCTCGGAGCCCACTCGTAGCCGGACCTTCGTCCTTTGCTCCGAAGACCGCCGGCGATTCCACGCCGTCTCGGGAATCGGATCGATCTGGAGCTTGCGATCCGCTCCGAAAACGTCCTGCGTCTCCATCCCCTTCTGGATCTGCACCCCCACCAGACCATCCCCGGTCCACCGCTTGAACTTGGG
>JBDRDQ010000631.1:0-2554 GCA_043820695.1 Gemmatimonadota bacterium
GAGGGCCGTGAGCTTACGGGTCAGCGTTACTCGTGCCAGTTCCTCCCGCATCCCCCGAGCGACCATTCCCTCATAGTAGTCCAGCAGCGGGCCTGGCCGTCCTGTGGCGGCCGTGGCCGCACCCTTGAAGACGTCCTTGAGCTCCCGGTTGTAGTTGCGATTGAGCCCACGGGTCATGGGCGCTCGTCGCCGTCTCACCACCTGGCCATCCACCAACTCGTAGTCCGAACTAGAGTGGGTCACCACGGCCAGCCCGCAGTAGGCCCACAGGTTTCGCTTGGTCCGGAAGCGCCAGGGCGTACGCATGATGGCCAGGATCAGGGCAATCCGAACCGGCCCCAGGAACGGGATGCTCCCCAGCACCGCCCACGCCGGATCCCTCCGGGCCTCGGCCACCATGGTCGCCTTCACCTTGGGCCTCAGTTCCCGGAGCACATCCAGTTGGGCGTAGAGGGTCTGGGCCCGGAGGCGGACCCCGTCGTCATCCAGCTTGGCCAGCCACTCCTCCCGGTCCTTGGGGTGGTAGACGCGTCTGCCCGGCGTCTTGATCCCTCGGGCCCTGAACATGGCCTTGAGCCGAAGCATCACCCGGGTCGAGTCCTCCACCACGTTCTGATAGGTCCGCGTCAGCTCCCTCAGCGTGGAGCGATGGGGACTCCCGTGATAGACCGCTCGCAGACCCCCCCGGCGCAGGAGCTCCGACAACTCGTCCGCATCGGCCTGGTCGTCCTTGCGCCGTCCCTGGCGCTTCTCCCCCCGGCGATCACAGACCAGGACCCTGTCCACCACCCCCACCAGGAGGTCGTAGAGCCACTGGGCCTGGGTCCCCTCCTCGAAGGTCACGTGGATCGATCCGCGCATCCCCCGAAAGAACTCGAGGACGACCTGCTCTTCGGTGGCAAAGATGCTCCGGGCTAGGATCCGTCCGCTTTCTTCCCGGACCGAGGCTACCGTCATTGCTTGGTGAACGTCCAACGCCACATACTTCGTAGTGCGTTTCATGAGAGCCGCTCCTTGTGGGGATTCATGTGTGTTTCGCAACTCCATGGTACCCACCAGGGGCGTGCTCTCAATATCCGTTATACGAACCCTTCCAGATACCACCGGGGGGGGACTACTACACTACCACGTAACGAGCGGTGGGAGAGAGCTAGGGACACGTTGTTGAGACGCTTGCGCTACTTTGCAGCATAAAGCACATTGCGTCGCGATCTGGTTCCATTAACTCTGGAAGAACGACGAAAACGGACGTACATGGAGGCAGACAATGGCAGGAAAAGCAGAAGACAGTGACGGAGAGCAAGGGAGCCGTTGGCGAACTGCGGCTTGGGCCGCCGCAGGGCTCTTACTGCTGGTGCCTTTGGTCGCCATGCAGTTCACCGATGAAGTCAATTGGACTGTGGGCGATTTCGTTGTTTTCGGCGTCCTGCTGTTCGGTCCTCTTGGCGCATATGAGCTGGCAGCGATAATGACAGGCAATACCGCGTACCGAGCCGGTGTCGGCGTAGCAATCGTGGCAGCCTTCCTCCTCGTGTGGATCAACGGTGCCGTGGGCATCACCGACAGCGACGCCGACTTCGCATTGTTTTGGGTGCCCACCGTCGGAATCATAGGTGCCATCATTGCTCGCTTCAGACCCCGGGGCATGGTACGCGCGATGTTTGCGACGGCGCTCGCTCTGACGTTAGTCTCCGCAATCGCGCTGATCGCCGGGATCGTCCCCGCGAATAACTCCGCCCTCGAGATCTTAGGTATTACGGGGTTCTTCGTCGCACTGTTCGTCGGATCGGCCCTTCTGTTCCGGGAAGCGGTGCGAAGTCGAGGCGAACGGGGGGCGGCATAGCTCCCACTGGACGCGGACGAAACGCTCCACTTCACGGACCGAATCACCGTGGATCCGCAGCAGTAGGGAGGTCGTGCGTGCATCCGCGGAATGCCTCTGGACGCCGTCAGACTGTTGGCACAGCGCGAGGCCTTCGTTGAGAAAACCGGCGCCGTGGGGCCGGCTGATCCAAAGACGTGGGCACTAAGCATCCCAGCGTCGGAAGGGCTCGTATAACGGCGCCTGGTCAGGTGAAGAAGAACTCGGTCGTCGGCCTCTGACTTGATTTCAAGGTTCAGGATTGGAGTCCTCGGAAGGACTCTGCACCAAACACTTATCGAGACTCAGCCGCCGTGGGTCTTTCCGGAGCACAGGAAAGCGGCGGTGCGGGGCATGTGGTCCCCGCGTCCTAGAAATAGATCCGTGCCCTCATGCCGTCCCAGTCAAAGGGGTCCGGGCTCGCCGGTGGGCAGCCAGTTATCAGCAGGTTCGGGTAAGGGGCACTGTCACCGAATGACCGAGGGTGTTTTGGGAGCGAGAGAGGGTGTCCAATCAAGCGCACGCGCTGCCAGGCTATGTGTCCGATGACGCCACGGGGTGCTCTGGGCACAGATGTTGTGATCTCTGAAGGGCATCTCAGATCGGATCGGCCCATAAGGCTCGAGTTATACGCCGGGCTCACCCTCTCTCCTCCGATTAGGCGTTGGCGAGGAACCGGTCCGGATCGAAGGC
>JBDRDQ010000632.1:0-12856 GCA_043820695.1 Gemmatimonadota bacterium
GCCGGAACAAGCCTCACTGGTAGCTGGCGTGTCGGAGGGGGTGGTGGTGGGGAGCGCACTCATCAACGCGTTGGATCAGGGAGGGGTGGAGGGGGCCGGCGCCTTTCTCGGCAGGTTGCGAGCAGGCATGGACGGGCCTCGCTTCGCGCAGTGAGGGTCCTTTCTTGGTCCTCCCTGATCAGCTCTTAGGCCTCCCGGATCAGTCCTCCCAGATCAGCCGGTCCGGTAAGGCCGGATCAGGTTGGACGAACAGGGTCTGGGCCCTGTCAGGAATGACGGTGCCCGGCGGCGCTTTCCTCGGCTTTCGGATGTACTTCTTCCGAGTCCAATCCACCGGAACCACCCTGGCGTTTCGGGCCCGAGAGTGGAGGGCGGCAAGAACAGCCGCTTCCGCCAGATCCCTTGCAGGTGGAGGCTCCTTGTCTGCCCAGCGTAGGATGACGTGGGCTCCGGAAGCCTCCCTTGCGTGGAGCCACACGTCATCGGGGCGTGCGTGCCGGAAGGTGAGGGCGTCGTTGTCACCGGATCCCCGACCCACCCGGATTTCCAATCCGCCTGAGCTTCGGAACCTCCGGTAGGGGAGACGAAGATCCTCCTCCATGCCACTACTCCTCTTTCTCCCCGGGACCGCCGGAAGCCGGTTTATGGTTTCTTCGGGTGATATCTCGCCAGCCAGAAGGCGCACCCTGAGGAGGCTCAACTCACGGACGAGAGCCTCGGCCTTCTTCAGGAGGGGGGGGAGCCTTTTCTGGGCCCGCTCCTGCCGCGCGGCCTCCTGAAAGAGGGCTGCAGCATTTTCCTGAGGGCTCAAAGACGGGTCCAAGGTGAGGATCACCTCCTCCTCCTTGAAGCCCTTGAGTGTGGTCCGGGATTCTCCCCTTCTCACCTCTCCCAGGCGAGCAAGAAGTAGGTTGGCCCTTTCCCGCCATTCTCCCGGATCGGTGGCTTGGGTCATCTCCCGCCGGATGGCCCGCACCCGCCCCTGCGCTTTCTGAAGGACTCGATCCAGGCGGCTCAATACCCTCTCCGACGAGTCGTCATTCTTCGATTCGTCCTCGGAAACCGCCTTGACGGCCTCCAGAATCGTAGTGAATTCCTTATGTCTAAAACCTTTTAAGATAACTGGATAAGGCTGTAGACCTCTATCGGTTTCTAGGACACAAGGTTGGAGAGAATCCAGGGTTCGGAGCTTCAGCCAAAGGAAGTATCCCACGTCACCTTCCCTGCCGCGTGGGTCGCCTGCACCTCCCGTGCCGAAGAGGGCTGGTAGGTTCAGGGGTGAGGTAAAGGCGACGGTTTCGAGAAGGGAACTCTGGTCTTCCTGTTCACGGTGGTTTCGGACCAGCGTGCTCCATTCCTCCTCCGTAAGGGCCGGGTCCAGTCCCCTCCTCCCCGGGGGGGCGGGCGCTTCATAGGATTGGCCCACCACCAGCTTCCGGCTCTCGGAACGCCGGGTCCAGAGGAGGTGCCGGATCCACTCCTCCTGGCCCTCGACCAGCAGAGCGTTCCACTGGTTCGTCATCAGCTCCACGATGACCTGGATGGATCGGTTGCGCCCCCGGGCCTTCTGGAAGTGGAAGCGGAGGAGGCGCTCATCAGAACGGGCCTCCACCCGGACCAGATCCGCAGAGAGAGGCCGGGAGCCCTCCGGGGGTTCCTTGGGTGGGTGCAAGGTCACCCATCCGTGCCGGGGGTGGAGGAACCAGCGAAGGGTGTGGGACCGGAAATAGAGGACCAACTCCCGGTTGTCCCAATGGAAGCCATGGGCCCGGAGGCGGTCATCCGTCAGAAGGGCGTTGAGCTCCTTGGCCACGGCGGCGGTCAGGGGGGCATCCCAGATCATCGGCATGGATCGGAAGGTAGGCATGAGGACCGGGGGAGGCGAGGCGGGGTAGGGGTAGACAAGGGAGGTTTGACACCCCTCTCCGGGCCCCATAACCTTGGGGCCCCGCCCTTCCAGGAGGGTTTTCACTACCCAGTTGGGCCAACCAGTTGGGCCAACCAGACGGAGCACCCCTTGTCCACCGAAACGGATGTCCGAAAACCCCGCGGTTCCATCCCCCGGTTTCTGGAGATGAAGAGACAGGGGGAGAAGATCGTGGTGCTGACGGCCTACGACGTTCTGTTCGCCCGGTTGGTGGAGGATGCGAAGGTCGATATCCTCCTGATCGGCGACTCCCTGGGCCAGGTTGTATTGGGCTACCCGTCCACCATCCCTGTTACCATGGACGAGATGATTCACCACGGAAAGGCGGTTCGAAGGGGGGCGGCTGAGACCTTCCTGGTCCTCGACATGCCCTTCCTTTCCTACCAGATCTCTCCGGAAGACGCCCTCGGGAATGCCGGGCGGGTTCTGAAGGAAACCGGTGTCCAGGCCGTGAAGCTGGAGGGTGGGACGGCCGCCACCTGCAAAACGGTGGCGAAGCTTGTCCAGGCCGGGATTCCCGTCATGGGCCACCTGGGACTGACCCCGCAATCTGTTCATGCCTTGGGAGGATACCGGGTCCAGGGCAGGGAGGAGGCTGCGGCTGAGCGTCTGCGGGCCCAGGCCCTGGCCCTGGAGGAAGCCGGATGTTTCGGACTCGTCCTGGAGTTGATTCCCGCTGAACTAGCCGGGGAAATCTCCCGCAGCTTGGCCATACCCACCATCGGCATCGGCGCCGGCGCCGAATGAGATGGCCAGGTTCTCGTCCTTTATGACGCACTCGGCCTCAACGTCGGTTTCCGGCCGAAGTTCCTCAAACGTTTCGGGGATCTGGATGCCGAGGTGCGGAAAGCCCTGGGCGCCTACGTCAGCGAAGTTCGGGAGGGAAGCTACCCCGGACCCGAGCACAGCTTCTCCAGAGACTCGTGATCCTCTCTCCCACGCGCCGGATTCTGTCGGAGTCTTTGGGGGGCGTCAGGCAGGACGGCGCCCGCCTGGGCCTTGTCCCCACCATGGGTTACCTCCACGAGGGTCACCTTTCCCTGGTCGATCTAGCTCGGGAGAGGTCGGACTTCCTGGCTGTGTCCATCTTCGTGAACCCCCTTCAGTTTGGTCCTGGGGAGGATCTGGACCGATACCCCCGGGACCTGGACAGGGATCTGGCCCTCCTCCGTGACAGAGGCGCCGATTTGGTGTTCTTCCCTTCGGTCGATGAGATGTACCCGGACGGCGAGCCCCAGGTCGTGGTCGACCCGGGTCCAATGAGCGAGCGCCTTTGCGGCGAGTACCGCCCTGGCCATTTCAGGGGCGTTCTGACGGCGGTGGCTCGCCTCTTCGGCCTCTTTCGTCCCCAGGTCGCCGTGTTTGGTCAGAAGGACTACCAGCAGGCCGTCCTCATTCGGAGGATGGTGAGAGATCTGGAGATGGGCATTGAAATCTCCCTCGGGCCCATCGTCAGGGAGGAAGATGGATTGGCTCTCAGTTCCCGAAACGTGTTCCTTTCTGAGGAGCAATGGGCCGACGCCCTTGGGCTGAGGCAGAGCCTGACGGCAGTCCAGAAAGCCTTCCAGATGGGAATCCGATCCGGAAAGGAGCTCAGAAGGGTTCTTGTCGGGGAGCTGGCGGACCACCCCAATCTCCACCTCCAATACGGGGAGATCGTCCATCCGGAGAGTCTGGAGTCTCTGGAGGCTGTCGGGCCCGGAGCAGTGGTGGCCGTTGCGGCCCTCTGCGGGCGGACGCGCCTTATCGATAATCACATTCTGGAAATCTGAAGGCTTTGGAATCGCCTCCTCAATCCTCGGGCGACCTTCTGCACCCCGTTGTGGTGGATGCTGCCCAGGGTGTCCTCCCGGCTTGGGCAAATGCGAAAGAGGCCCGGAGGGAACACATGGCTCGTGTGGCGGGCCTGCTGGCCGATTGGGCCCGGGCGAGGGGGGAGCCCCCGGTCGAAACCACCCGATGGGTGGCCGCTGGCTTCCTTCACGACGCTTTCAGAGACGAAGACCATGACAGGCTCCGAAGCCAGGTCGACCCTCCCTTCAAGGAGCTTCCAGGGAAGATCCTCCACGGGCCGGGAGTGGCTCGGCGCCTCCGGGATGAGGGAGTGGAGGACGAAGGGTTTCTCCATGCGCTATCCTACCATACTCTGGGATCAGCCGGATTCGGCGCTCTCGGCTTTGCTCTCTACGCGGCGGATTTCCTCGAGCCAGGCAGGAGCCTGAGGGAGGAGTGGAGGGCGGGTCTCAGGCAAAGGGCGCCGTTTGATCTCGATGAGGTCGTCAGGGAGATCCTCTCGGCCAGAATTGGGTATCTTCTTGAACGGGGTCGGCCGCTTCACCCGGCAACCCTGGGATTCTGGAACCGCTTATCGGAGGGTCAGCCGTGGGCCAGCGCTTCAGATCTCTAGTCCTCATCCTGGCGCTTTCGGGGGTGGCAATCCTGGTGGGGTTCTCTATTTCCCCATGGGGCCGAAAGACGTCGGAGATCGAGCCTCCGTCGGCGATTCCGGGGGTCCGGGGTCGGGTGAGGGTTGAGGTGCTGAACGCCGGTGGAGTTCCAGGGGTCGCCCTGGACGCAACCCGGGTTCTTCGGGACCAAGGGTTCGATGTCGTACTTTTCGGGAACGCCGGAACCTACTCGGACGATCTCTCCGTAGTGATTGATCGAGTTGGACAGATTGCGACAGCGAGGTTGGTGGCTGATGCTCTGGGAGTATCCCAGCTCCGGTCTGAGCCGGATTCAACTCTCTTTGTGGATGTCACGGTTCGCCTGGGTCCAGACTGGACCGTCCCCCGATCCATGGTGGAGGGTACCGAAGAAAGCGTCGCATGGTGGGACATCCGGCGTTTCTTCCGAAGAAGCGCCGAGCCGGAATCAAGAACCTCCTCGGGATCGTAGAGAATGGCAAGAAAGCGTCGTCGAAAAGAGATCAACCTAGGCGAGGGGACCGATCCGAAAGGGTCGAGTCGGGAGACCGAAGTGTCAAAGAGAACTGGAAGGGACGGGGGGAATAAGGGCGAGAACGCTTTTCTGGAATGGACGAAATCGCTCATCGTCGCTTTCGTCCTGTTCATCTTCATCCGCAGCTTCCTCGTCCACACGTTCGTCATCATCTCCGGGTCCATGGAGGAGACTCTCCTGGTTGGTGATCTCCTGCTGGTAAATCGGGCGGCAGTGGGGAGTCCGATTCCGGGGACACATTGGCGGATTCCCGGATACTCGACACTCGAGAGGGGTGACATTCTCGTTTTCGACCCACCGCACGAGCCTGACCTCAAGTTGGTGAAGCGCCTCCTGGGGCTCCCCGGCGATACGGTCGAGATGCGAAACAAGGTCCTTCACCTGAACGGGGAGCCGCTGGATGAGCCGTATGTTCGGCATGTGGATTCCCGGGATGACGTCCACCCCTGGATGTCGTGGCAGCAGGAATTCGCTCTCACGGATGGCTCGAACGGATCCTACACTCCGACCCGGGATAACTGGGGGCCCCTGGTCATTCCTCCGGATCGGTACTTGATGTTGGGAGATAACCGGGACACCAGCCTGGACAGCCGTTATTGGGGGTTCCTGGAGGGTTGGCGCATCGAGGGGCGGGCGGTGCTGGTTTACTTCTCCTACGACAAGGATTCCCTGCGACCCTTCCCCTGGCTCAAGGAGATTCGCTGGAGCCGGGTCGGCGACCTGGTTCGGTAGACCTTCCTACGGCTCGATGGCAGGATCACCCGGCTCGATGGCAGGCTCACTCTGGGGAACCGAACCCTTGGAAAGGGCGTTCGCCCTCAGCTGACCGCAGGCTGCGTCGATGTCCCTGCCCCGGGGCTCCCGGACCGCTACGGATACTCCCCGCTCCTCCAGAACCCTGGCGAACATACGAATCCGATGGGGTGGACTCGGCCCCCAATCTTGGTAGGGTATCGGATTGAAGGGAATTAGGTTCACGAAGGCCTGGAGGCCGAAGGCGAGCTCCGCCAGCTGAGGGGCAAGGTGATCATGGTCGTTTACCCCTCCGATGAGGGTGTACTCGAAGGAGATCCTTTTTCCTCCTGCAGCGTCGAAGTACCTCAAAGCCCCCACGATCTCCGACAGCGGATATCGGTGTTCCAACGGAATCAGGGTTCCCCGCAATTCGCTGTCCGGGGCGTGGAGGGAAAGAGCTAGCCGAAACTGCTCCGGACGCTCCGCCAACTCCAGGATCCCGGGCACCAACCCCACGGTGGAGACCGTGATGCGGCGCGCTCCCACGCCATAGCCCTGATTCAATATGGTCAAAGCGGGGAAAAGGGCTTTTCGGTTGGCCAGGGGCTCACCCATGCCCATAAACACCACATTGCTGATCCGTCCGTAGTCCTCCTCCTGGGCCCACCGTTGGGAAGCCCGGTATTGAACCGCGATCTCCCCCGCCGTGAGGTTCCTTCGAAGGCCTCCGAAACCAGTGGCGCAAAAGGTGCATCCCATCCCACACCCCGCCTGGGAGGAGATGCAGAGGGTGAGGCGGTTTTCAGTAGGGATGAGGACCGATTCCACCAGTTCCCCATCCGCCAGTCGCCAGAGATGCTTCACCGTTCCATCCGTAGACCTGGACAGAGCTGCGACCTCCGCCTCGACCATAGTGAAGGCCCTGGCCAGGGCCTCCCGCTCACCCCTGGGCAGATTGGTCATGGCTGGGAAGTCGGGCGCCAACTTCTCGAACACCCAATCCCGGACCTGACCGGCCCGGTAGGCCGGTTGCCCCCTATCTCGGAAGTGGGACTCCAACGCGGCTTCCATCTCGCTGGGGGTCAAACCAAGCAGGTCAGGGTCTGATGTCATTCTGTCCCGGGTCCCCTGAAAACCGTCTGCATCAACGCGGCCCGCCCCATTTCGCGGGCAGGCTCTCTGTGGGCAGGCTTTCCAGGGAACCGGACGGCCACCTGAAAGAAGTGGACAGCTCCGAACCCGTTCGCCAGCGACTCCCGGAGGACGGAAAGGGAGTACCGTCCCATGTCGGCCCCGAGCATCCAGAGGGGGTTCCAACCGCTCCCGGCCTCGAGGTAGGAGAAACCTATCCCAACGTGGAGTTGGTCCATCCAGGACCCCCTGAGCGAGACCCTGTGGTCGACGACCCTGAACTCCTCCTGGGCCTGGAGCCCATATCCGAAACGGATTGGGATTCGGGATGAGACTAGACTGGGCAGAGCCAGCTCAACCCCACCAAGTGTCTCCAATTCCCCACCCAATCCCCGGATGGAGAGCCCGAAGCGGGGAGCGAGGGGAAGGCGCGAACGGTGGTGGATACCGATCTCCCCTACCACCTGGCTCTTGGCGTCGGCACCAGCGGCCCCCCTTTGAAACCGGAGGGCCCCACCAACGCCTGAATGGCCGGCCAGATTCCTGGCTAGAGCAAGGATGGCCACATCTTCCGCGATATTGATCTCTCCTGCTTCCCGATGGGGGGAGGTTGTGGTCCGGGGGATGTCCTGGATACCCAGATGCCAATATCCCACCCCGCCCCGAAGCCCCAGGGGGAGGTCGATGACTCCCGACGTCGCCACCCCCCGAACGCCGGTCGCATCTGGTCCGTCCACGTGAATGACCCAGATCTCCTGGCTCGTGCCGACTTCTGAAACCAGGCTCCCGGGATTCCAGAAAACGGCTCCCGCACCCGTGAGGACGGCCTCCGGTTGAGGAGCCGCTCGAATGGGCCAATCGAAGATGGTCTGGCCCTCAACCCCGAAAGGGGAGAGGACAGCCACGAGGGCAAGGGTGGTTGGGAGGCGAAATGAGCTCACGTAGCGATGGATTTGGCGTTTCTTGTACCGGAAAAACCCCTCCGTTAACTTAGCGGAGCCGCCCCAGGATCGGAACGTGAGCCGATTTCCTGGTACCTTGGGGCTCGCTGCTATGAGGGCGGCAGCCCCTTTCTTATTGGATCACCCCAACCGGATCACCCGAAAAGATTGAGATCCATGTCCTCCAAATCCGAAATCGAAATCCAGAGGACCTCCTATCGGTCCCGTATGGTGGGTGGCATTTCCGCGAAGGATGGCGGGACCAGCCTGAACCTTTGTGGATGGGTTCATCGGCGCCGAGATCTGGGGGGCCTGTATTTCATAGACCTCCGGGACCGGAGCGGGATCCTTCAGGTCTCCGTCGGTCCGGACTGGACCGAACCCGAGTCGCTGGTTTTGGCCCGGGGCCTGGGAGCCGAAGATGTGATCCTGGTCGAGGGAGAGGTGACCCTGAGGCCACTCGACGCCCAGAACCCGGAAATGGACACCGGGGAGGTCGAGCTGAAGGCTGTCAGGCTCCGGCTCCTCAACGAGGCAGTTACCCCTGCCATTCCCGTCTTTCGCTCTCCGGAGGAGGAGCTTCCATCGGAAGACCTCCGGATGCGGCACCGGGTTCTGGATCTTCGGCGTTGGGAGATGCAGCGGAACCTGGGGCTCCGGCACCGGCTGGTCCTGGAGGTCCGGAATTACATGGATGGCCTCGGGTTCCTGGAGGTAGAGACACCTATCCTCACGAAACCCACTCCCGAAGGCGCTCGGGACTATCTGGTTCCCAGCCGGAATCACCCGGGCGAGTTTTACGCCCTTCCTCAGAGTCCCCAGCTATACAAGCAGCTCCTGATGGTCTCGGGGCTGGACCGTTACTTCCAGATCGCCCGGTGTTTCAGGGACGAAGATCTCCGAGCCGACCGGCAGCCCGAGTTCACCCAGATCGACATCGAGGCGTCCTTCATACAGCCCGGGGACCTCTTTGCTTGGATCGAAGGGCTCATGGCATCCCTGGCCCGTTTGGCAGGACATGAGGTGAAGGTGCCATTCCCGAGAATCACCTACCAGGAGGCCCTGGAGTCTTGGGGCTCCGATCGGCCGGACCTCAGGTACCCCCTTCGGATCCAGGAATGGACCGCTGAGTTGGGTGGGTTGGACTTCAGGGTGGTTCAGGGGGCCGTGGAAGAGGGAGGGCGCATCCGTGGCCTTCTCCTGGAAGCGGGGGCCAACCTGTCTCGGCGTGAGATCGAGGGCCTGGAGGCCCTCGCCAAAAAGGCTGGAGCCCCGGGGCTTCTTTGGGTCAAACGGGGGGAGGATGGGGGATCGGGCCCCCTGGCCCGGTTCATGGGGGGGGAGCACTATCAGGCGCTGGGTATGAAGGTCGGGGACTTGGCTCTCGTAGCGGCCGGCCCGGACAGTATGACCTCTCCAGCCCTCGACGCGGTTCGAGTTCCGGCCCTCAAGGCTTTGGGGCTGACCCCGGCTGGTGGGGATGCCTGGCTCTGGGTGGTGGACTTCCCGATCTTCGTCGAGGAGGAAGTCGGCACCCTGACATCGGCGCACCACCCCTTCGTTCATCCTCATCCGGCCGATGGGGAGCTCCTGGAAGAGGAGCCCCTCAAGACCAGGGGCCAGGCCTACGACCTGGTGTTCAATGGAGTGGAGTTCGGTTCCGGGAGTATCCGGAATCACCGGCCGGATATCCAGAGGACCATTTTCCGGCACCTGGGCCTCTCCGAGGAAGAGATCGATCGGAAGTTCGGATTCCTATTGGAGGCGTTGACCCTGGGGGCCCCGCCCCATGGTGGAATCGCTCTGGGCATGGATCGAATCGTGAAGGAATTCATAGGAGTTCCCAGCCTGCGGGACGTAATCGCGTTTCCCAAGACCACGAATGCCCGAGCCCTTTTTGAGGGAGCTCCCACCCCCCTGTCCGATGAAGAACTCCGGGAGCTTCACCTGCAACGCCTTGCGGAGAAGTAGGGAACACCATCAACCTCATGGCACCCCGGATCCGACGGGATTGCCAGCGGGAGGGACATGGAGAACAAGAACGGCACCATCCTGGAGCACCGCCTCGATGCCGAAGGGGCCGATCAGCTTCTTCTGGCTGGAATCAACGATGCCAACTTTCAAGAGCTGGCTCGGATCTTTGGAATCCGCGTGGTCCTCAGAGGGGATCAGGTCGTTTTTTCCGGGGACATGGAGTCTGTGGAGCGCGCCATTCCTGTCGGGCACCATCTCATTGAGCTCGCCCGTCTCCGTGTCCCCTTCGACCTTTCCGACATCGAGCGCTTCGCGGAGGAGTCCGGGGCGCAAGGGGAGGTCGGCCTCGTCTCCCCAGATCAGGAGATGCGGATCGCTCTCCCTGGGACTCGAAAGATCATCTCCCCCAAGACGGATGGACAAAGGCGGTATCTGGAAGCCGTCACCTCCAACGACGTGGTCATCAGCATAGGCCCGGCAGGGACGGGGAAGACCTACCTTGCGGTGGCAAAGGCCGTGGACGCCCTCTACAAGAAGAGGGTGAAGCGCATCATCCTGGCCAGGCCTGCCGTAGAGGCAGGGGAGAATCTGGGGTTCCTTCCGGGAGATCTCCAGGAGAAGGTGGATCCCTACCTTCGGCCCCTTTATGACGCCCTCGAAGACATGATGCCCGGGGAACGGGTCAGGAGAGCGCTGGACTCCGGGACCATCGAGATCGCCCCACTGGCGTATATGCGGGGTCGGACCCTCTCCGACGCCTTCGTGATCCTGGATGAGGCCCAGAATGCCACGGTCCTCCAGATGAAGATGTTCTTGACCCGACTGGGCCTGAACTCCAGGGTTGTCATAACCGGAGACAAAACCCAGATCGATCTTCCACGTCGGGCTGACTCCGGTCTGCTCCAGGTGGAACGCATTCTCAGCGGGATAGAAGGAATCGCCCTGATCTACCTGACTGAAAGCGACGTCATCCGGCACCGCTTGGTCAAGGACATCATCCGGGCCTATGCTCAGGATGGAGGAGCCGACGAAGGGTGAGCCGAAAAAGGAAGCAGCCAAAAGGGGCGCCGGTATTTCTTCAGACCCTCTCCAATCCGCCTGACGGAAGCTGGCCCCAGGGCACCTTCTACCATGGCACCCGGATCGGCCTGTTGGTGCTCCTGGCCGTGGCCATCACCCTCCTCTTTCCCTCGGATCCGGGTCAGAGTGTGGCGCGCTACCAGGTGGGGGACGTGGCCAGGGAAGACCTGGCGGCCGAGATCGGATTCGCCATTCCCAAGGATTCAGTGGAGCTGGAGAGGCAGCGAGCAGAAGCCGAGGCCGCGGTGCCGCCCGTCTTTCTTTACGATGCCGAAACGCAGGGTAGGATCGAGGCAGATCTCAACGGGTTCTTCGACCGCATTCAGGAAGCCGTGGAGGCTGGGGGCCGGCCGGTCGTTGAGGAGGTCCTGAGAGAGGAGAATCTCCCCAGCTTGGTGGAGAAGGCCGAGAGCTTCCTCGATCCCACCGATCTTCGAGCCCTCCGCCGAAACTCCTTGGAGCTGGTACGGCAGTTTGCGGATCGGGTTCTGGACTCCGACTACGATGGCTCCGTTCAGAGCGCCGGTCAGATCCACATCTGGGCCAACGGGGTGGATGAAGGACACCTGGACTCCAGTGAGCTTTTGTGGGGAACAGACTTCTTTACCGCTGCCATTGGAGCGCTGGGCCCCAGCACCTCCGAGTTCCAGTCCAATGTCCGCCTTCTCCTTATCCACTTCTTCGACTCCCCCTATACCCTTGATGTGAGCAGGACGGAAACCCGTCGGTTGGAGGCACGCTCCGTGGTGCCCACCACGCAAGGAAGTGTGGTGGAAGGGGAGTATATCGTTCGACGTGGGGATCAGATCGGGCCATCAGAGCTGCAACGCCTCGCCGGACATCAGATTGCCCTTCAGTCCCAGGGCCGGATTCGGGAGATGGGGCGGGACTGGAGCTCGCTGATGGGGAAATTCCTCCTCAACCTCCTCATCCTCGGAGTCTTCGGGTTCCTTCTCTTCTTCTACAGGCGAGAGGTCTATGGGAGCTTCCGTTGGGTTCTCCTCCTCGCCTTTCTGGTCTTCGTCTACTTCCTGATGGCGGCTGGGATCTCATGGCAGGGTTACCCATCTGAACTGCTCCCCATCGCCTTTGTCGTCCTTCCGGTGGCCATCCTCTGGGATGGGAGGATGGCCCTGATCCTGGCGCTGGTTCTGGCGGTCCTATCCGGAGCTCAGGAACCCTTCAATAGCTATCCGATTCTGGCCTTCACGCTCCTTGGGGGTGCGGCAGCCGCCCTTTCGGCCCGGGCGATCCGGAGGCGAGCCCAGACATGGATCTTCATCGCCCTCATCACGCTGGGTTACGCCCTGGCGGCTACGGCCTTCGGCCTCATGGGGGACGGTACGGCGCCCGGGGGCGTCTTCGTCTCCATCCTGTTCGGGGGGCTGAACGCCACCGTCAGCGCCATTCTGGCCATGGGCTTCATGCCGGTCTTCGAATGGTTCACCGGCATCACAACGGACCAAACCCTGCTGGAGTGGGCAGATCCGAACCGTCCGCTTCTCAAGAGCCTCTCCTTGGAGGCGAGCGGCACCTACGCTCATACCATCAGTGTTGCCAACCTGGCCGAAGCCGCAGCCACGGCGATCGGGGCCAATGGGCTACTGGCCCGGGTTGGGGTCTACTACCACGACGTAGGAAAAATGCTGAAGCCTCAGTACTTCGTGGAAAACCAGCCGGGAGGCAGAAATCCTCACGATAAGCTGAAACCCCATACCTCGGCGGCCATCGTGCGGGAGCATGTCATCGAGGGTGAGCGCATGGCTCGTGACGAGGGGGTTCCGGACGTGGTGGCCCGCTTCATCCCGGAGCACCATGGTACTCAACTCATCGGCTTCTTCTATGAGAAAGCCAAGGAGGAGTCGGGGGAGGAGCCCAATCAGGATGAATTCCGCTACCCCGGCCCCAAGCCCCGGTCGAAGGAGACGGCCATCGCAATGCTGGCCGATTCGGTCGAATCGGCCACCCGGGCCCTGCATGATGCGTCTCCGGAGCGAGTCGATGAGCTGGTGAGGACCATTGTGGACGGGAAGATCCGGGATGGCCAATTGTCTGAGTCGCCCCTGACCCTCCGGGAGATCACCCTGATCCAGGAGCAGTTCGTGAA
>JBDRDQ010000633.1:0-2876 GCA_043820695.1 Gemmatimonadota bacterium
GAAGCCCTTGAAACCGAGCCCCTGGAGAATGATCTTCCCCCAGGAGAAGAGGGCGAAAACAGGGGGGTACGGCAGGGGGTATGCGTCCAAAACGCGTCCAAAACCAATCTTGACCCCCTGCCAGACGAAACAACCCGAGACCCTAAACCCCTTATTCTTCAATGTGTTAGAAGGTCATTGCTGACGTAGCTCAATTGGTAGAGCAGCTGCCTTGTAAGCAGCAGGTTCCCGGTTCGAGTCCGGGCGTCAGCTTTCTTCACACGCAGCCCTGCAGCCCATTCCTGCTGCCGGGCTGTTTCTGTTTGCACCGGCCGGGTTTCTGGACGCACTGTTCTTGGGAGATCAGATTCAGGGTCTATGCCGGCGGTGGATTCAGCAACGGAGGATGTGCCATGAGTGACCTTCCCGAAGGGAGAAACTCCCGCAGGGCCTTCCTGGGGAAACTGGCCGCGGCTGCGGTAGCGTCCGGGGCCACACCCCATCTCCTCTCCGCCTCTGAAGCGCGCTCGGTGTCGATCCTGGCCTCCCGGCGGCATCAATCCGCCAACGACCAGATCCAACTGGCCGTTATCGGCGCTGGTGGGATGGGCATGGTGGACGTGGGCACTGCGCTCAGCGTTCCCGGGGCGAAGCTGGTGGCTGCATGCGACTGCTACGATGGGCGCTTGGCGGCGGCGAAGGAGAAGTATGGCTTGGATGTCTTCACAACACGGGACTACCGGGAGGTCCTGGCCCGGGAGGATGTGGACGCGGTGATCATAGGGACCCCGGACCACTGGCACTCCCGCATCTCGACCGATGCCCTCCGAGCCGGAAAAGCGGTCTACTGCGAAAAACCCATGGTCCACACCATCCCTCAGGGCTACGACGTGATTCGGGCTGAGCAGGAATCCGGAAAAACGTTCATGGTGGGAAGTCAGGGCATGAGCTCCCTGGGAAATGAGAAGGCACGGGAGCTCTTCCGGGAGGGTGCCATCGGCGAGCTCAACTATGCCGAGGGGTTCTGGGCTCGGAACGATCCGATAGGCGCCTGGCAGTACGACATTCCTGACGACGCATCGGAAGAGACGGTGGATTGGGACCGGTTCCTGGGTGACGCCCCCCGGCGGCCCTACGATCCCCTACGGATCTTCCGGTGGCGGAACTATAGGGATTACGGCACTGGAGTGTCGGGGGACCTCTTCGTCCATCTCTTTTCCAGCCTTCACTATGTGGTTTCCTCGAAGGGGCCTCAGACCATCGCTGCCCAGGGCGGCCTCCGGTACTGGAAAGACGGCCGGGAGGTCCCCGACGTGCTCCTTGGCATGTTCGACTACCCGGAGGCCGCCGCCCATCCGCCCTTCAACCTTTCCTTGCGGGTGAATTTTGTGGACGGTACTTCCGGCAGCACCTACCTCCGCCTGGTGGGGAGCGAGGGGGCCATGGACGTGACCTGGACGGAGGTGATCCTCCGTAGGAACAAGCTCAGCGGCCCAACCGATGTGTTCACGCAAGGGAAGGGCGACGAGATGGACGAAATGATAACCCAGCGAAAGCAGATGCTCCCTCCTGCCGAGAGCGTTTACGTCGCAGAGCAGGGGTACCTGGGGGCCCATTTCGATCATTTCATGAACTTCTTCGAAGGCATCCGAAACGGGACCCCGGTGACTGAGGATGCCACCTTCGGCCTCCGGGCCGCGGCACCGGCCCTGGCGTGCAACAACAGCTACTTCGAAGAGCGGATCCTGAGGTGGGATCCGGAGGAGATGAGGGTCATCTGAGCTTCACCCGATTATTACCTTCCCACCATGGTCCAAATCAGCCGTCGCACCAGGCGTAGGACGCCACTGCCAAGGCTGGCGCGGCCTATCCGGATCTACCTTTCCAGGACTTCAAGCGGGGACCGGCCGGTATCAAGATATACGGGAGTGGGGAGGCCGAGCGGGTACTGGTCTTTGCAATCGAGCCCGGATCGGGGCCGGACGGGGCCGATGGGGATGGCCTGGAGGAATTCGGGGACGTAAAGATCGATCTTCGGTCCCGCATCGTGCTGCGAGATGGTGTCGAGGTGTCCCTGACCCCGAAAGAGCTGGACCTCCTTCTGTCCTTCCCACAACCATCCCGGACCATCGACTCCTTAGTATTCCTGAGTATTCCTGGTGAAAAGGGACGCTGACACTTTCTCGGTTCCGGGCTCACGGTGTTTTGCGAGCTGGTCACTCGCGTTCAAAACGGTGCCTCCGCATCCCCCGGGCCGAGGGAGTTATTTTCGCCCCACTCCACCCTTGAAACACCTCCCAGTTACGATTAGCTTACCAAGCTCGCTATGAATCCACGCCGAGATTTGCCTATTCGGTGGGTTCATGGATGGGACTTCGGGTGGGGTACCGAAGCGGTCAAACGGGGCAGACTGTAAATCTGCTGGCAGAGCCTTCGGAGGTTCGAATCCTCCCCCCACCATGTGACCGGTTCCGACCCCGGGGTCCACGGGTGGCCGGAAACGGAAAGGTTGCGGGAGTAGCTCAGTTGGCTAGAGCATCAGCCTTCCAAGCTGAGGGTCGCGGGTTCGAGTCCCGTCTCCCGCTTTCGGTTGCCGGGTTGGGATCCGGAAGAGGAGTGCCGGTGCCGATAAGGCAGTGCGGTTGCTCTGGTAGCTCAGGGGTAGAGCGCTTCCTTGGTAAGGAAGAGGCCCCGGGTTCAAATCCCGGCCAGAGCTCTCCCGCTCCTGAAACGCAGGCATGCGGATTGAGCAGAACAAAGAAGTGACCTGTCCCGGACAGGCGCCCTGGCGAAACACGGCGCAGGCCCGGGTGGCTTCTTTCCAACGTACTAGGAACAGCACGAGGAAGAGCGATGGGCAAGGCAAAATTTGAGCGGACGAAGCCGCACGTAAACGT
>JBDRDQ010000634.1:0-2168 GCA_043820695.1 Gemmatimonadota bacterium
ACCGCGGTGTTGAAGGAGAAAGTGCGCTCGTAGACCTCACCCACGTGCCTGAGGGTGGAATGGGCATCGCGTCGCAGCCGTCTGCCCGCGGGGGAGAGGGACTCGGAGTCTCCCTGGAAGGGAGTGGCCGCCTTCCACGTCCCAAGGCGATCCTCGAAAGTGGTCCAAAGGCGCTGGAGGAAGCGGTGGACCCCGATGAGGCCGTCGTCCCGCCATTCCTTGTCCCGCTCAGGAGGTCCGATGAACAGCGTGTACAGGCGGCCTGCGTCGGCACCGTAGCGGCCGGTGCACTCCTCGATGGAGACGCCGTTCATCTTGCTCTTGCTCATGACCGCCATCTCGGCCACCACGGGATCTCCCACCTTGTAGTCACCGGTCGGGCCATCCGCCTTGATGAGGAGGTGCTCCTCGTCCACCGCCTTATATGGCACCCAGCGAAGGCCTCGGGCCCCGGAAAGGCGGTAGGCGGTGCGGCACACCATGCCCTGGGTGAAGAGGTTGGCGAAGGGCTCCTGAAAGCCTACCAGGCCCAAGTCGTAAAGCACCTTGGTGAAGAACCGGGAATAGAGCAGATGCATGACCGCGTGCTCGGCCCCCCCGATGTACTGGGTGACCGGCAGCCACTTGTTCACGTGGCCAGAGTCGAACACCTTCTCCTCGTTTCGCGGGGAGATGAACCGCAGATAGTACCAAGAGGAGTCGACGAAGGTGTCCATGGTGTCGGTCTCGCGGCGGGCGGGCTTGCCCGTCCGCGGGCTGACGGCGTTCAAAAAATCCGAACTGCGGGCCAGAGGGTTCCCGCCACGGCCGGTGAACTCCACCTCGCGCGGATGGACGACGGGCAGATCTCCCTCGGGAACCGGAGTGACCGACCCGTCCTCCTCATAGAGGACCGGGATGGGTACTCCCCAATAACGCTGCCGGGAGATGAGCCAGTCACGCACCCGCCAGTTCACCATGTAATCCCCGAAGCCCTTCTCCGCGAAGTAGTCCACCATCCGCGGGAGAGCCTCTCGGTTGGGCAGCCCGTCGAAGGGGGGGGAGTTCTCCATCACCCCGTCATCGATGAAGGCCTCGGACATGGTGTCGCCGTGCAGGCCTCCGTCCGGATGCTGGATGACCACCCGCACGGGAATGCCGTACTTGCGGGCGAAAAGGAAGTCCCGCTGATCGTGGGCCGGCACGCCCATGACGAAGCCCGTGCCGTACTCCATCAGGGCATAGTCGGCGACCAGGAGGGGAACGCGCTCCCCGTTCACCGGATTGACGATGAAGTGGCCGGTCTCCACCCCGGTTTTCTCGCTCTCCTCGCTCATCCGCTCGGCGGCGCTCTGCGAACGCATTTCGTCCACGGCGGCGCGGATCTCCTCGGCCCGGGGATTCCCCTCCAACAGGCGCTCGATGATCGGATGCTCCGGGGCGCACACCATGAAGGTGACCCCGTAGACGGTATCCGGCCGGGTGGTGAACACCGAGAGGGTCTCGCCGGTGGCCTCCAGCCGGAAGTCGATGCGCGCGCCCTCGCTGCGGCCGAGCCAGTTCCGCTGCTGCTGCTTCACGTGCTCGGGCCACCCTTCTAACAGATCGAGGTCGTCGAGCAGCCGCTGGGCGTAATCGGTGATCTTGAGGAACCACTGGCTGAGCCAGCGTTTCTCCACCCTGGCTCCGCTTCTCCAGGCGATCCCGTCGTGGATCTGCTCGTTGGCGAGAACGGTCTCGTCCACCGGATCCCAGTTGGCCAAAGCCTCGCGCTTGTATGCCAAGTCGCGCTCCAGCATTTTCAGGAAGATCCACTGGGTCCACCGGTAATAGCCGGGGTGGGCGGTGGAAATCTCCCGCGGCCAGTCGTACGCCAGGCCGGCGATCCTCAACTGCCGGCGCATGTTGTCGATGTTCTTCTGGGTCCATACCGCCGGGTGAGCACCCGCCTCGATGGCAGCGTTCTCCGCCGGCAGACCCAGCGCGTCCCAGCCCATGGGGTGCACCACCTCGAAGCCCCGCATCCGCCGGTAGCGACTGATGGCGTCCCCCATGGTGTAGTTGCAGGCATGCCCCATGTGCAGGTCCCCCGAGGGATAGGGGAACATCATGAGGCAGTAGTAGGTGGGCTTGTCTCCGGGGTCGTCCGGGGCCCGGAATATCCCCTCGCGCTCCCAGTGCTCCTGCCA
>JBDRDQ010000635.1:0-5962 GCA_043820695.1 Gemmatimonadota bacterium
CAGGATTTCCGGGTTCCCCTCGAGCAGGGAATCGGAGCTTTCACCGCCCTTCAGCGGAAGGGCATCCCCAGCCAGTTCCTTTTCTTTCCGGACGAAAACCATTGGGTACTGAGCCCGGCCAATGGAATTCAGTGGCATGAAGCGGTTCTGGCGTGGTTGGACCGTTGGACCAGGTAGGAGTAAGGGGGGAAGGAAGAGGAGGTCTTACTTCATGAACTCCGGCGGGGTGGGTCGGTCGGTTTTGGCGTGGACCATAGGTATGGGGCTCCTGATCGGCCTTGTCGCCCTCACGCACATCTCTATAGGCTGGGGGGCTCTTCTAGCCCCCTGGAAGGCCATCCGCCCTGAGCTCCTGGGCGCAGCCTTGGTGCTGGTCATGGGCAGCTACGCGATCAGAACCATCCGGATCCACGTCTTTTTCCATCCGGCCACATCGGGAAGATTCCTGCGTACGTTCAGGCTTGTCCTTCTGCACAACCTCTTCAACAACCTTCTCCCCATGCGGAGCGGGGAGGCCTCCTTCCCGATCCTCATGGCAAGGGAATTCCGGGTGCTCTTTTCCCGGTCCATCCCTGGCCTGCTCTACTTTCGGGTGCTGGACCTCCATTTCGTCCTCTTGGTCGGCGTTGCGGTTCTCTCCTGGAAGCAGGGCAGCCTGGCCTGGCTCCTGGCCCTATCCCTGGCCCCCATTCCATTCGGTATCTTCCGTGCGCAAGAGTGGCTCCGAGCACGCCTGGTGGATCGAGAAGGCCGAATCTCGAAGCTGGGGAGGGAAGCCCTCAATGGCCTCCCCGGGACCCCTGGGCTGTTTTGGAAAACTTGGCTATGGACCGCGGTGAACTGGACGATAAAACTCATGGTCTTCGCCTGGATCCTCAGAGCTTTCACCCCGATGCCCTTCTCGTATGCACTTCTGGGAAGCACGACCGGGGAGCTGTCCAGCGTTCTCCCTTTCCACGGAATCGCCGGGGCAGGCACCTATGAGGCCGGGGTCCTGGCCGGCCTGGTCCCCCTGGGCGTGGAGATGGAGGTCGCTCTGAAGGCAGCTGTGAATTTACACCTTTTCGTGCTGGGCTCTTCCATTGTGGCCGGCGCCCTCGCTGCCCTGTTCCCCTTCGCCAGGAAGGACCGGGATGAAAGCTCCGATCACTCCTAGTATCTTTTCAGGATGACCAGTTCGTCGACGCATCCGAAGATTTCCGTCGTGATCCCTTTCTACAACGAGGGGGAAAACGTGGACCGCCTGATGGAGGAGCTTCATCGGGCCATGGAGTCCTCTCCCTGGCCCTGGCAGGCTGTCCTGGTGGACGATGGGAGCGAGGACGACACCCTTACCCGTATGGAGTTGGCCAGGAGCCGGTCCGGAAACCACGTGACGGTGGTGGCGCTTCAGCGGAACTTCGGCCAGACCGCAGCGACTCAGGCCGGAATCGACGCGGCCACCGGAGAGCTCATCGTGACTCTGGACGGGGACGGTCAGAACGATCCGGAAGACATCGTCCCACTGGCCCGGCGATTGGTCCGGGAGGAGTTGGACCTCGTGGTGGGGTGGAGGAAGAGCCGGAGGGACGGGTTCATTCTGCGTCGCCTCCCCTCCCTGCTGGCCAACCGTCTAATCGGGCACGTGACCGGCGTTCGGCTCCACGACTATGGATGCAGCCTCAAGGTCTACCGGGCCTCGGTTCTGGAAACCGTGCGATTGTACGGGGAGATGCACCGGTTCATCCCAGCCTGGTTCGCCGCCTCGACCTCACCTAAGCGCATTTCTGAAGAGGTCGTGAACCACCGGCCCAGGGTGGCAGGAAAGTCCAAATACGGACTCGGCCGCACGTTCAAGGTCCTGCTGGATCTTCTGTCAGTCCATTTCTTCATGCGGTATTGGACCCGTCCCGGGCACTTCTTCGGCTCCATCGGCCTGGCCTTCGGGGGGGTAGGCGCCCTGATTCTGACTCACCTGGCCTGGGTCAAATTCGGGCTGGGCGAGGATATTGGAACCCGCCCCCTGCTCCTGGTGGGAGTGGTCCTTGTCATCGCATCGCTCCAGTTCATAACCACAGGTGTGGTCGCCGAACTCCTCACCCGGACCTACTTCGAATCGTCCCGCGTGAAACCCTACGTGGTGAGAACTGCCACCGGTGCCGCATTCGAACGGGCAGGCCCACCCGAGGCGCATGACGCATACCTTCCCTGAGCTCGGGTTCCAGCGGCGCCGAGGTCCCCTCCTTCTCCTGGTCCTGGCCATCGGGCTGGCCTTCTTTCAGAATCTGGGCAGCGCTCCCCTCTTCGACCGGGACGAGGGGGCTTTCAGTGAGGCCACCCGGGAAATGGTGGAGAGTGGGAACTACGTCTCCACCACTCTGAACGGAGAGCCTCGTTACGACAAACCCATTCTCACCTATTACGTCCAGGCCGCCGGGGTGGCTCTCCTGGGATGGAGCGAATGGGGCCTCCGGTTTCATTCAGCCCTGGCCGCGGCACTCTGGGTTCTGGCCGTTTGGGGGTTCGCTCGTCGCGAGTGGGACGAAACCACCGGGTGGGTCGCGGGGATGTTCACGGCCACGTCCTTCTGGGTCATGGTCATTGGGCGTGCGGCGACGGCCGATGCCCTCTTGAACCTCTTCCTGGCCCTGACCCTCTTCGACCTCTTCCGTTTCTGGAAGCAGAACCGGCGACCGCCTCTTTACCGTGTCTTCCTCTGGTCGGCGCTGGGCTTCCTGACCAAGGGGCCGGTGGCGGTGGCCATCCCTCTGGCGGCCGCTTTCCTGTTGGCTCTGGCTCGAGGACAGCTGGTCCGGTACTTCAAGGCCATCTTCAATCCTGTGGGGTGGGCCATTTTCCTGATTGTGGCAGGACCCTGGTACTGGGCCATCTACGCTCGGGACGGTCAGGCCTTTATCGACGGCTTCTTCCTGGGCCATAACCTGAACCGGTTTTCGGACACCATGGAGGGACATGGTGGGGTTATCTACTACTTCATCCCCGTAGTCCTCCTCATTCTCCTTCCCCACACCAGTCTCTTTCTCAAGGTCCTGGGTCGAATCCGGAAAGCCGGCAAGAGTGACCTGGAGCTCTTCCTCTGGCTCTGGTTCGGGTTCGTTTTCCTCTTCTTCACCTTCTCGAGCACTCAACTGCCTCACTACCTCCTGTACGGGGCCACCCCACTCTTCCTCCTCATGGCCCGGTACCGGGATGAGCTTCGGAACCGTTTCCTCACACTCCTTCCGGCGCTCCTTCTGACCTCCCTCCTCTTCTTCCTCCCGGAGATCTGGAGGGTCGTCGAGCCCTTGGTGGACGACGCCTATCTTCTTGCGGTCCTTTCCGTGGCTCCTGAGGCCTTCGACCTGGAGTACCGCACCTGGACCGGGCTGGGATTCGCTGCCGTGGTGGGGCTCTTCTTCCTGAGGAAATGGAAACCCTGGCAACAGCTCATGGCGGCGGGGCTGGTGGTGGCCGCCACGGTGGCCTTCGGGCTTTTCCCCACCTACGGGGAGGTCCAGCAGGGCCCCACCAAGGAAGCGGCCCTATTGGCCCGCAACGAGGGGTGGGACGTGGTCATGTGGCGCCTGGACATGCCCAGCTTCGCCCTGTACTACGGGGACATGACGCCACTGAGGAAGCCCATGGCCGGTGAGGTGGTGTTCACGCGGGTGACCCGATTGAAGGAGCTGGAGGTTCCCACCGAAGTGCTATTCCGGAAGGGCGGGGTCGTCCTGGCCATAGCTCTGGAGGAAGGGGAGGGCTGAGATGGTCCCGAAAGAAGCCGGTTCATTCGTTCATGCCCCCGCGTGGATGGTATTCGGTCCGCCGGCTTTGGCCCTGGTCCTGCTCATAGGGGTGGAGCTGGGAAGTCTGGACCAGCCTCTCTTCTTTTTCTTCAACAGCCTTTCCTCCTACACGGGCCCAACCTTCTGGGCCAACGTGACTATCCTGGGAGACGGGTTGGTGTGCGCGGTGCTCCTCCTTCCCTGGATCCGCCGCAACCCTGAGCGCATCTGGGGCGGGCTGCTGGGGGCAGTGCTCATGGTGGTGGTCCTGCGTGGGTTCAAGGACCTCTTGAGCCTTCCGCGGCCCTTGGGAGTTCTCGCGGAGGATAGTATCACCGTCATCGGTCCCGGCCTCCGTCGAAGCACCTTCCCCTCGGGACACACGGCTACCATGGCCCTCCTCGCCGGGGTGTGGGCCCTTTCCGCGTCTCGGCGATTCGTATCGTGGCTGGCCCTGTTTCTTGCGGTCCTCGTGGGAGTGTCGCGTATGGCGGTGGGGGTCCACTGGCCAACCGATGTCCTTGCGGGCTTCGCGCTGGGGTGGGCTTCGGCCTGGATCGGTCTTCGTTGGGCTTTCAGGGCCCGTTGGGGAATGGGTCGGGCAGGCCGCCGGATCTTGACAGGGGCCCTCCTGATCTCGGCTACGGTCCTCCTCGTCATCGACCACACCGGGTATCCCGGCGTCCTGCTCTTCCAAAGGTCCATTGCCCTGGTCTGCCTCGTCTGGGGAGCCCTGGGGGTGGTGAGAGCGTCCCCCGAGGAGTTTTCTCCCGGTCACGCACACACCGGCTCATGACGTCCACACCGACCGATGACGTCCACGCCGGCCTATGACGTCCACACCGGCCTATGACGTCCTCATCGTCGGCGGGGGAGTGATCGGGAGTTCCGTCGCCTATTTCCTCTCCAACCATCCCGAGGGCAGGAAGCTCAGGATCGGCGTGGTGGAGCCCGACCCCACCTACGCCACCTCCTCCACAGCCCTCTCGGTAGGAGGAATCCGCCAACAGTTCTCCACTCCCGAGAACATCCGCCTGTCCCTCTTCTCCGCGGAGTTCTTCAGGCATGCAAAAGAGGCCCTCGCTGTCCAGGGGGAGGGGCCCGACCTGGGCTTCCGGGAGGAGGGATACCTCTTTCTGGCCACGACTGAAGGACTCCCCATCCTCGAGAGGAATCGAGCCCTCCAGGTGGAGTTGGGGGCCGACGTGGAGATCCTGGATCCGGAGGCTCTTCGGGTTCGTTTCCCTTGGCTGGAGGTGTCGGATCTGGCCGGTGGCTCGTTGGGGATGAGGGGAGAGGGATGGCTGGATCCCTACTCTCTCCTTCAAGCCTTCAAGAAGAAAGCCCGGGCTCAGGGCGTCTTATTCCTGAAGGACCAGGTCGTGGGGATTTCCTGGACGGAGAGTCGCATCGAGGCGGTGACGCTGGCGGGAGGAGAGCTCATTACCGTGGGGTTAGTTGTGAACGCCGCTGGCCCCAGGGCTTCCGATCTTGCCCTTCTTGCAGGGATCCCCGACCTGCCCGTTCGACCGAGGAAGCGCTTCGTTTATGGGGTCCGGACCTCGGAGAAACTTCCGGGCTGCCCTCTGGTCATCGATCCGTCGGGCGTGTATTTCCGCCCGGAGGGGAACGGGTTTCTTTGCGGGGTCTCCCCCCCAGCGGACCGGGATCCGGACACTCTGGATCTGGAGATGGAATACGATCTCTTCCACCAGATTGTCTGGCCGGCCCTGGCACGGCGGGTCCCGCCCTTCGACGCCCTTCGCCTGGGATCGTCATGGGCCGGACACTACGCCTACAACACCTTGGATCAGAACGCGATCCTGGGAGCCCACCCGGAGCGGAAGAACTTTCTCTTCGCCAATGGCTTTTCGGGCCATGGCCTTCAGCACTCTCCGGGAATCGGAATGGCCCTTTCCGAACTCATTCTCTTCGGGGAGTATCGCACTCTGGAGCTGCGTCGCTTCGGGTTCCATCGGTTTGCCGCGAACCGCCTCATCAAGGAGGAGAACGTCGTATGACCCGCCACCTCCAGCGCCTGATGAGGATCAGAAGCGGTATTCCAACCAGCGGGCCCCCTGGGGACTCGCCAACATCGGGTCGGCCAATAGGAGTATGAGGGTGGTTTTTTCCGGCTCCCCCACCCCGTAACTCGCCTGGTAGGCGATCTTCAGCGGCACCAGATCGAACTTGAAATC
>JBDRDQ010000636.1:0-2297 GCA_043820695.1 Gemmatimonadota bacterium
GACCCGGATGTCTACGGGGACCTCCCCCAGATCGCCCTTCTTCAGGCGCAGATCCGGGAGAACATGAAGCGGGTCGAGTTCCTGCTTCGCAGGGAGGTGGAAGGGGAGAGCGCAGGACGGGCAGCGCTGACAGGCACGGATGAGGTGCCTGCGGGCTTCCGCAGGATGGTGGAGGAATACTTCAAGAACCTCGCCAGGGGCGGGGGCGGTGGAGCCGGAAGCGGAGGTGGCGGCGTTTAAGAACCTTCCTGGATCGTCGCCGTCCCTGTTGGTAGTTGGGACCGAAGTGAGGTCATCTGGTAGGGGGTCAAGGCCGCCGGACTAGCTGGGATCTGACCTTCCAGTATCCGCAAAAAGAATGGATCTTCCGGATAGACATCCCACTGTTGCCAGGGCTCTATGGTGACGAACACCGACGCGCCGGAAAGGTCGAGTGGGAATTCGACGCCCTGAGGTTCGTTGAAGAGGAAGTCCTCTCCGGGGAAGAGCGGCGGCTCCCCCCCGACGGCGCTGTAAAAAGCCGTCGAGTCGGGCAGATTCGGCCAAACGAACTTCCCCGTGGAAACGGCCTGGCCGTTTACATCGACCCAACCCTCATAGATCCATCCGTTCGGAGCTTCGGGAAGAACCAGCCCCGCCTCGGCTGGATTCGAGGTCGGGTTCATGAACCAGAGCCCGTTGAGGTCGTTATCAGGATCTTCGTCTGTCGGCGTGGCGAGGACGAATCGACCCGTCGCGTTCGAAAAATCCCGGTTGAGGGCGAAAAAATCTTCCGTGGTCATGATCGCCGTGCCCTGAGCCAGCTCCCCGCTGAGGATGAAGGTCCAGGAGGAAACCTGTCTTAGCTGATTGGACGCTTCCAAGGAGATGGTGACTCCCAGCGCATCGCCGGCGTCCACATCCGCGTGAAAGGGCCCAGTGAGTACAGTATCGGCCACCGGATCCACCATCCGTCCATCCCCATCGATGTTGAATAGGACCAAGGGAAACCCAAAGGTGTTCGATCCGCTCTCGTGCACGAGCCACGCTTGGTAGTTCAGGCCACCCGCGATAGGCTGCAGCCCATTGATGAAAATTGTGACTACTGAACTTCCCTCGATAGGGGTGATCCCGTTTCCACTGTCACAACCGTGCAGCAGCAGCGAGAGGGTCACGGCGGAGAGAAGGGAGATTGGAAACGTCCAGGTCCTTCTTGGCATGGAGAACTCCGTATTAGCGCCGGGTAGCTTGCGATCGATCCATAGGGTACACTGTCGCGTTACGGAGGTGCCCATGACCGTAGTGGAGAATGCCGCAATATGCCTCTGCCTCCTGGTGTGCGCTGCCACACCGGTTATGGGGCAATCCATCCATGGCCGTATTCTGGTGGAGGGGGACACCATCGGAGTGGACGGCGCCGAGCTTTCCTTCATTGACTCTACCGGGACGTCCCTCCTTCGAGTTCAATCCGACAGCTTGGGCATGTTCCGAATCCCGGTCCCCGGGGCCGGCCATTATGAGATTCTTGCCACCCGCTTGGGTTTCGCCTCCGTCCGAGCCGGGGTAGAGGTTGGAGAGAGAGAGATCGTGGAGGTGGAGTTTCGGATGGCCGAGGAAGCCATCCCCCTCGATCCCATCGTGGTCGTAGCCCGGAGGGAGATCCGGCGCGGGACGTTGGACGAGTTCTATGACCGGATGGATCGGAATAAGCAGAGGGGTGTGGGGTGGTTCTTCACCAGGGAAGACATCGAGCGAAGGGAGAACATCCGCCTGCCATTCTTCCTTTTCTCCGCGCCAGGGGTCTCTATCCAGGGGTCGGGGGGATCGGTACAGATCGTAGGCTATGGTCGGCCTTGCACCCCCAGATTCTTTATCGACGGGTTCGAGCAGCCCTACCGCGAACTCCAGATGATGGACTTGGAAGGGATCGAGATCTACCGAGGGCGTTTCGAGAACGTGGACGGGTACTTCCCAGACGATTGCGGGACGATCTTCCTCTGGAGGAAGCCGGACTGGGGTAACCCCTTTTCCTGGGGGCGGGTCGCCGTGGCCGGGGGTCTCCTGGCCCTCCTCATCGCCCTGGGTTCTCTATTCTAGGACCCCCAGGAACTCCGAGAGCCAGCCCGGGGGTGGTCCTCCCGGTGGGCCCAGGTGCCTCGCGCGCTTACGATCTCCGCAACGCTTCCAGTTCCTCGACCGTTTGAGGTTTGTAGGGGCCCAGCCTCCGGGCGCCATCAGCCGTAATGAGGTAGTCCTCCTCGTTTCTTACCCCACCGAAATCCCGCCACTTGTCCAGTTCGTCATAGTCGATGAACTCC
>JBDRDQ010000637.1:0-4260 GCA_043820695.1 Gemmatimonadota bacterium
CTCCGGCGGGCCGGGACCCCTCTCCCGACCAATGATATCTGGATCGCTGCCACGGCCGCCCGGGCAGGAGCACTGGTGTTGACTTACGACAGCCACTACGAGAGGATCGCCAGGGTCGGATCCATCGTCCTCTCCGGATAAACCTTTGGACATTCGGATCAGCGGGGAGGGTCAGGCCTCGAGGCTCACCTCAACTCGAGTGACGCGGCCTTCCAAGGCGTCGAACCGGCTTCCCAGGGCATCGAAGCGCCTATCGATCACTCCGACCTTTCTGGCGCGGAAATCAATGAGCTCCGTGTACTGGTCGGTCGTCATCGGCTATCCGGTGGTGAGAAAGAGTCTCAAGGCCGGAAAGAGATCTGCGGATCTCAGCCGAGGCGGCCTTCTCGCTCAGCACGGCGGGAGGGATTCTTTTCGCCAAGCTCATCAACGTCTTCCTGGGCGAGGGGAAATAGATCAATCCCCGCATCGGGGCGGCTGGAGTGTTCCTTACGATGTTGGGGTAGGGAAAGGCCAGGCGCTCACTCAGCGCCTTTGGTGTAGTTCGGCCCCCGGGGTGCGAGAGCGCCCCGGGGGCTTGTCTTGGGGGGTTCCGAGAACTATGGGCTGAGTCGGGCTGCGATTCCGGCCACGGTTGCGAAGGCGCGTTCAAGGTCGAAGGCAGCGAAGTCCACCGCACGGAGCACTGGCGACAGTTCCGTCTCGACTTGCGGCCGCAGAGCATCCAACCGAGCGGCTGAGACATCGGGGGGTTGGTTGCCGGGGACGGTGAGCTTCTGCTGGACCAGGCCGATGAACTCCAGGTCGTCCAAGCGGAAGCCCAGCCGCCGGACGGCGTGGTCGATATCGTAGAAATCCCGGATCGCGGCCTCCCGCCGGCACAGCGCTGCCCGGAGTTTTTCCGCCATTGCCTCCTCCCGGGACAGGCAGGGTACCTGCAGGACCGGTACCAGCTCCGATCCGGAAAGCGGGTCGAGGAGGAGTGTCTTCGCCTCGCCCTGCACAGCATGGGTTAGGAGCGGTTCGCGGAGGCCCACTTCGAATCTTACGGATCCGTCCGTATCGCTAAATAGGGACCGGTAGCTCAACACCGCCGTGTACTGGGCTGATTCATTCGCTCCCTCCAACGCCCGACTCAGCTGGATACCGGGGATTCTGCTGCCTAGCCCGCCGAGGAGGCCTTTGAGCTTTTGGGCCTGACGTCGGCGCACGGCGCGGGAGGCGTCAGTCGGTGTAGGGATGAGAAAGTCGAGGTCTTCGCTCAGCCGATAGAACCCGGCATGGACCTTGGCGAGGCATGTGCCCCCTTTGAAAACGAGGGCACCGTCGACGGGTGCCAAGTATCGCAGGAGAACTGTGCAGAAGTAGTCTTTTTCGACAAGCCGTGGGGCAAACCCCGTCGCGGCGGCAGTGGCGTTCACCGCCTCCAGAAACCAGGGCGGGTCCTCGTGGAGCCGGAAGGATGCCGTCTCAGGGGAGTTCATTGAGGAGCACTCCCCAGCGTCGGCTCACCGTGCCTGCTCTGGGCCGTGTGGGGATCCACGGAATCAAGCTTGTCGGGCGGCCGAAGGCTCGTTCCAGTTCCATTAACAGTGTGTCGTCCACCCCCATGTCCTCCAGGAGTGCGCCGATACGCCGGATGGTACTGAGATTGCCGTAGCGCAGCGTGACCCTTGCAAGGTCGACCGCCGATATTCGCCGGGCATCGACATCGTTCCGGATCCAGGCGTATCCCCGGGGTAGGCTGTTGAAACGGGACCAGTCATACACGGCGTCGAAAAGGGTCCGAACGCGGGAGGAATACGTGAGCGTGTCGCCGCCCTGTGTGCGTTCCTGCTCGGTATCGCCCAATCTCTCGTCGGCCACCTTGATCAGGGTCAAGACTACCGCGCCAACCGTCCGCTTCTCGGAGGTCCGGTTGTTGTAAGCATAGACCCGTACCGGCACCTGACTACTGAATCCATAGCGGATGAAGGCGTTGGGTCCACAGATTTGGTACGATCCGCCCCGGTCCGCCATCAGGGTGTTGAGGACTAGGGCTTCGTCCGGCGTCCACCTGGCGGCGAGAGGTAGCCGGGAGGGAACCAGATACAGCCCGCGGCGGACCTTGGCGATCAGGCCCGACCTGGCCAGCCGGGTGAGCAACTCCCGCTCCTGTTTGGGCGTGATGCCCAGGGGGCCGGTGAGATTCCCGGTCCGGAGTTCGCGGAGTCCCCGCATCTGCGTGTAAGCGAAAAGCAGCCGCTCAAGGTTTCCGAGACGTCGTTTCACATCCCTATTCTACTTCTCTTTAATTGTCTGTCAAGCAATTAGGAGGAAATGCAAAATGAGATTGATAAGCCTTCAAAGGGATGGATGGGCCAACGGCCGGTTCACGCCTGAAGGATTCAGGGTGCGGCTGACCTGGGCTAGTCGAGCCGTGCAACCGCAGCCTGGGCGAGCAGCGGGAAATTCCGCTCCTCCTCGGTCACGAGCGCCAGTTTGAACTCGAGCAGAACGTCTCCCTTCAACACTAGAGAGGGCATGATGCCGCCGAAATACGCCCTGTCCCCTAGGCCGCCCACCAGGCCGGAACCCGAGATGCTGTCGAGGTTCACCTTCTCCAGCTCCTCCCAGAGCTGCCCTGCGTAGGACGTGGCGATCATCCAGCTGTCCCACTCCTCCTGGCCACCTTCCCAGTACACTGTGAGATAGAGTACGCCGTACCCCTCTCCGGGGTAGTACCCGCACGAAGAATGGTGAGGGCCCTGATCGTCCGGGTCCGGTCTGGCTTCCAGGGTCTCTCCGAGGATGGCGCTGACGTCTCCCCCCGTCAGGACGTCGCAAGCGCTCCGAACCGAAGCAACCCTCCCCGAGGCGGCTTCGACGTCATCCCCCGCCCCTTCATCGCCGCCACCGCCGCCTCCGCAACCACCCAGCGCGAAGAGCGTCGCGAACAAGGCCACCCCGCCCGGTCGAAATACCCAGATTCCTGACCGACTTCGCTGTACGCCGCCCATGGGCTTCCCTCCTCACCAATCGTTTGGGTTTCCCGGGCAGGTTCTGCCTCGGTTCTAGAATTTGCCGTGAGATGCCGACCAAGACGCTACGCTGGCCGGGAGCGGAGGGCAAGAAAATAATCCGGAAGTCCGTAGGGGGGTTACCGAAGGCTACCGCCCTCCGCCTCTCCCTGGGCCAGTTTCCAATCCCAGGATGAGGGCCCGCCCCGGAGCCGAGGCCCCTGTTATGTCCGGATAGTCGGCGTCCAGGAGGTTGGTGGCGTCGAGATAGATCCAGGTGGGCCCAAACTTGAAGCCTCCGCGCACATCCAACCGGCCGTACGGGTCATCTCCCCTTCGCTTGGCCCGTTTGATGTTCAAACCCAGGGTCGCGGCACCACCGAAGGTTTTTCCCAGACCGAGGCTTATCTGCTCCTCCAATGGCCTAAGGGCGTATTTCGAGGTGAACCCTTGGGCCTTCTCGGAATCAACGGAAAGAAGCATCCCCCCGAACGTCCAACGGGTTCCCGCGGGCCCATGGAGCGTCAGATCCGCCTCCAAGCCTCGTACGGTGGCCTCCTCCACATTTCGGGTTTCCCAGGGCACGTCAGGCCCGGCGTCCACCACTCTTGCCCAATCAATGAGGTTCTCGGATCGCCGGGCAAAGGCCGTAACGGACAGGCGAGATCCGGAAGCCCTCACTGCATCAAAACCCACCTCCGCTGACCATGCCTTTTCCGGCTCCAGATCTTCACGGCCCGCATTCACCGGATCCTGGTAATACCGTTCCGTCCAGCTAGGAGCCCGGAAAGAGCGGCCGACTGCGGCCCTGGTGCGGACACTGGGCCCGAGCCGATAGGAGCCGGAAAGAGAGGGGGAGAAGAAGGACCCGAACCCCTGGTGCCAATCTTGCCTCATGCCAAGGGAGATGACGCCGGAACCCCTCCCCCCCAACACGGCCTCCCCGAAAACCGCTCCTCGGTCCTCCTCCCGGTCCCCCAGAGAGTTGCTCCGCAGGAGGTCCCGATAGACCTCTCCTCCCATGGCCAACTCCAGCCCATGCCAATCGCTCCTTCGGGTCAGGATATCACCCCCGACCTGGGAGGACGTGTGCTGATTCCGGTAAACCTCAGGGGCTTCCCGAATGAGCGTGAACTCGTCCTCGTGCCTCCGGAAGGAGCTCCCGAACTCCACGTTCATTCCTCCATCGGATTCCGAGACCCAGCGAAGCGAAGAGGTATAGCTTCGAGTTCGCTCGAAAGAGGGGTAGGGAGCGTAAAAG
>JBDRDQ010000638.1:0-15112 GCA_043820695.1 Gemmatimonadota bacterium
GTGTGACCACCTTCGCCTCTAACCGCCAAGCTTCCGAGCCGATCTCCGCGTCGGTAAGGCCCGGATCACCACACCCTGATTCTCAGGCGTTTCCGTTCCTCGGGGGACAAGCGCGTCCAGCTCCTCCGGGCTACGGCGCCCAGTTTCCCTTCCATACAGTCAGGTTACATGTTTGGCCACTTCTGTATATCCGTTGTCCAACGTTTGCCAGGCCCTCCTTCTACAGCCACCCAACAGACGGACCTATCTAATGCCCAGATCCCCACCTATCCGTCTTCAACCAACTCACCCCAGCCTCGCCTCCGACGCCGGACTTCCATCATCAAATTCTGGAGGTCCGCAGGCGAGACCCCCGGTATCCGCCCGGCCTGCGCCAAGGTCCCCGGGCGGATCCGATCCAGCTTCTCCCGAGCTTCAGAGGACAGGGTGATAAAGTCCAGATAGGGAAGTCCTTCCGCGAGGACGAACCCAGCCTGCTCCCGCAGGCGCCCGGCCCGGTCCACCTCCCTGCTCACATACCCCTCATACTTCACTTCGACCTCTACCGCCGTCAGAGCGTCGTCCATCTCCTCGACGGAAAAAGGAGCCTCGCCTACACGAGCCAGAGCGACCGCCCCAACCCCCGGACGCTTGAGAAGCTCCTTTGCCCGCACTGGCTCCCTAATTGTCCCGGCTTCTGCCCCTTCCAGCACCGGATTCACGTCATCCGGCGCCAGGGCCGTATTCTGGAACCAGAACCGGACCCCATCTTCCCGCTCCATTCGATCCTGGTGAGCTTCCTTTTGGCTTTCGGTTAGCAGCCCAATTTCGGCGGCTAGCGTTCCCAGGCGACGTCCCGCGTTGTCCTGTCGAAGAAGAAGACGAAATTCGGCCCGGGAGGTGAAAAGCCGGTACGGCTCGTCGACTCCCTTTGTGACGAGGTCATCGATGAGGACTCCGATATAGGCCTGATCCCGTTCGAGAATGAAGGGTTCCCGCCCCTGAACCTTCAGAGCTGCGTTTGCACCTGCCATGAGGCCCTGCCCTGCAGCCTCTTCATACCCCGTGGTCCCATTGACCTGCCCGGCAAAGAAGAGCCCGGGAAGACGTCTCACCTCCAGAGATCGCGAGAGTTGGTGGGGTGGGAAGTAATCGTACTCGATGGCGTAACCCACCTTCGTCATTCGTACCTCCTCCAACCCACGTACCGTTCGAAGAAACGCCAACTGGACCTCGGCCGGAAGAGAGGTGGAGAGGCCGTTCACGTAGAGTTCTTGGGTTTCCAATCCCTCCGGTTCCAAAAAGACCTGATGCCGGGGGGAATCCGGGAACCGGACGATCTTGTCCTCGATGGACGGGCAGTATCTCGGCCCACGGCCGGAGATCTCTCCACCATAGAGTGCACTGCGTCCCAGGTTTTCCTGAACAACCCTCCTCAACCCCTCATCGGTCCAGGTCACCCAACAAGGACGCTGTTCCGGCACCTTCTCTCGAGAATAAAGACTGAAACGGAAATCCCCCGCATCGCCGGGCTGGACTTTCACCTTCGTGAAATCCACCGTCCGTCCATCAATTCGAGGAGGGGTCCCCGTCTTGAACCGGGCCACCTCCAACCCACACCCTTCCAAGGCCTCCGCTAGTTCAACCGACGGCGCCTCCCCCGCCCGACCCCCTGAAATTCCCCCACCACCACCTATGTGGATCTTCCCCCTCAGGAAAGTGCCTGTGGTTACTACAACCGTCCGGCCGTTAAACCGGAGACCGCCTTGAGTCAAAACCTCGAACTCCCCTTCCCCGCTCACCTCCAGACCGATGGCGAACTCCTGGAAGAGATCCAGCCTTGGATGCTCATCCAACACCTGACGGACGCCCCTAGGGTACAGCCCCCTGTCGCACTGAGCCCTCGGGCCCCAAACCGCGGGCCCCTTGGAACGATTCAACATCCGGAAGTGGATCCTGGCTGCGTCGGTAGCCCTCCCCATCACTCCTCCCAACGCATCGACCTCTCGGGCCACGATCCCTTTTGCAACCCCACCTATGGCCGGATTACAGCTCATCTGGCCGATTCGGGCCAAGTCAGGAGTCAGGAGCAGCGTCTCACAACCCAGTCGTGCAGAGGCTGCGGCAGCCTCAGCCCCAGCGTGTCCACCCCCGATGACTACCACATCATAGTGCAGTCCCATCAGGCCGTCGGCAGAATCTGAAAGGAACCGGGCGAGACTTCATCCGGAGATTCCATCGCCTCCACAACCTCGACGGACGCTGCCGAGGGTCCTTCCCAGAGACGAGTCTCGAACGCGCTGACCGCGGTTGGAGACCCCTCAACATGGGCTTCAACCGAACCGTCTGCCCGGTTCCTAACCGTTCCCTGCAGGCCCAGTTCATTCGCTACCCCCCGGGTCCAGGCCCGGTAGTAGACTCCCTGAACCCGCCCAATAATCCGAAATCCCCTTCTCACGAAAGCTCCCTCCAACAATGGAAAACTCCTCTCGCCTTACTTCCCAATGCAGAACTCCCGGAAAAGCCTATCCAGGATTTCCTCCCTCGGAATGATTCCCAGCAACTCCTCCAACGCAGTCTCTGCCGGCCGAAGGTGGGTAGCGGCCACTTCCGCCGGCAGCCCCCGATCCAAGGCATCCCGGAAGGCCCGAAGCTCCCTTTCGGCGACACGGATCCCGTCCGCATGGCGCTTTCTCGTGAGAACCGGGACATCCCCACCCATGTGAACCAAGCCCCGAAAGACCATACTGGGAAGAAGCTCACGGAGCCGATCCAGTCCCTCCCCCGTTTTCGCCGAAACGGGCACCTCATTCCCGAGCCCACTGGACGGGTTTCCGCCTCCCTCTACCAAATCCCACTTTGTCCTCACCACCACCACCGGCGTGTCCTCCAACTCAAGCAGGAATCCGTTCTCCTCCTCGCTCAAACCCCGGTCCCCCTCAACACAAAAGAGGATGAGATCGGCCCCGCTCAGATACCGTCGAGCGACCTCCACCCCCATCTTCTCTACCCTCTCTTCGGTCTCTCTAAGCCCTGCGGTATCCACCATCCGGAACGGGTAGCCGCCCAGAGACACCACGGCCTCCAAGGCGTCCCTCGTAGTTCCGGGGACCTCTGTGACGATGGCTCTCTCATCGCCCAGGAGTGCATTAAAGAGGCTTGATTTTCCAGCGTTGGTCAGACCTGCCAATACCGTCATCGCCCCCTCCCGAAGAAGCTCCCCTTCCGGGGCCGTTCGGAGGAGCCCTTCCATGACCTCCGCCAGCTCCTCGGCCCGCTTTAGGATCTCCTCCACCGGAACCGGAGGCTCGTCCTCTTCCGGGAAATCCAGATGATGAACCAGGAGCGCCTCAAGGCTCACAAGTCCCTCTCTCAGCTTCCCGATTCGTTCCGAGAGGCCACGCTCAAGTTGGTGGATGGCAGCACCATGAAGGGCCCGACTCCGCCCTTCGATGAGATCCAGAACGGCCTCCGCTTGGAGAAGGTCCATTTTTCCATTCAGGAAAGCCCGGCGGGTGAATTCTCCCTCTTCGGCCTTCCGGGCACCTGCCCGAAGGCATGCCTCCAGGATGAGGGCCGGAGACAACCACCCTCCGTGGCTGGAGATCTCAACCAGATCCTCCCCGGTGTAGCTCTCGGGCCCGGGAAACAGCGTCACCAGAACCTGGTCTAAGCCGTCTCCCGTATCCGGGTCCATGGCTCGGGCCATTACGACCTTCCTGGGCTCAAGCGGGTTGGATAGCTCCGGACAGATGCGCTCCATAATGCCGAAAGAATCCGGCCCCGACATGCGGATTACCGCCAGGGCGCTGGGCCCCGGTGGAGTGCCTACGGCAACTATCGTGTCAGGATGGACCATTTCGGCTCCTCCGGCTCCCGGGTTATGGGAGCCCGGGAGCGGTCCCTACTTGCTCAGGGTTAAGGGTGCTTTCGCCTGGGATTTCTTTCTTTCCCTGGCGATGTAGATCTGCTGAGGCAAGGTGGCGATGTTCGCCGTGGCGTAGTAGAGGTTCAGCCCCGATGCCAGTTGAAAGAAGATAAAAACCATCATGACTGGCATGATGTACATCATCATCTTCATTTGAGGATTCTGCTGGGGCATGGTCCGCATGCTCACCCACTGGAGCAGGAACATGGAAATACCCAGGAACGCCGGCAGAATGAAGTAGGGATCGGGGGCTGAGAGATCCGGAAGCCAGAGGAAGGGCACTCCCCGGAGCTCGATGGTGTTCTGGAAGACGAAGAAGAGTGCGATGAGGACCGGCCAAGGCAGGAGCATGGGCAGGCACCCTGCCAGTGGATTGAACCCGTGCTCCTTGTACAGCTTCATCATTTCCTTCTGAAGCTTCTCCGGGTTGTCCTTGTATTTGGTCTGGATCTCCTGCATCAGCGGCTGGGCCGCCATGTTCCTCATCTGAGCTTTCATCCCCTTCTGATTCAAGGGGAAGAGAACCACCCTCATCATGACCCCGAAGAGAATCAGAACCCACCCGTACCCGATACTCAGGTTCTCATGGAGGAAGCCGAGGATCCGGATAACGATGGCGGCGACTGGCCGAATGATGGGCCGGAAAAATTTCCACCCGTACGGGTTCACGTTCTGCATGTCGGTGCCCAGGTTGGACAACCGCGCGAACTCTTGCGGCCCCAGGAAGAGTCTAAAGTCAAAGGTTCCGTCTCCGGAGACCGCCTGTGTGACAGCCAAGGGCACCTGGTACTCACCCGGTGCCTCCCGGACCAGAACGCCCCCGAGATATTGCTCCTCTTCCTCCGCCGCCCCGGCCAACAGGGCCACTACGAAGTACTTGCTCTTGAACGCCGTCCAGAGAAACGGCCCCGTCTCCACCCTGTCCTCATGGACCCGGCTCAAGGCTTGGGAGCGAATCCCCTCCTGGAGGTGGTTCAGTACATATGCGGAAGCCCTCTCCTCGTCCTGTTCCCGTTGCTCATTGAAGGGGATCCCCGTGCCCAGGTCAGTGAAAATGAGCTGGGCATCCAAACCCGTGACACGACCCGCCGCTTCGACCACGTACTGATCGGGATGGAAGGTATAGGCCACTTCGAACCTAAGGGGGTGCGTCGGATGCTGATACACGAAACGAAGGGTTTCCAGGCCGCTGTCCTGTCTAAGACGTAATCCCTCGGCAGGCTCTGCTTCAAAAAGGACGGACCGAAGGTCCAACGTGTCCCGCCCCACCAGAATCCGCGTGCCCAGAGCCTCTCCCCCCTCCGGGTGGATCAACTCCACCGCATCCGGAAAGGTGAAGGAGGGAAAGTCCAGAAGGCGAGTGGAACGAAGGCGTGCTCCCCGTCGGGAAAAAGTAAAGGCGTACAGGGGTCCTTCTACGACAACATCCGACGCGGAAGCAGCTTCCTGGGGAGGCTCCACGCCGGCTCCGGGAACCTCCTGCATTCCCATAAGGGGATCCGGTTCCTCTTCCCCAGGGCTTTCAAGGGCCGGCGGTTGAGATACCTCCCCCGGGATTCCTGTAGCTGTTGAATCGGCTGGGCCGGTAGCGAGCACCGAATCCGGGGGAATGTAGCCCGGCAGCTCTTCAGGAGGCACGGGTGGAAAAGCCAGGTTTGTGATCACCAGGACGGCAATCATCAGGACCACTGCTAAAAGAAAGCGTATCTCGGTACTCATGGGACCGGGTCGTACCCCTTACCCCCGAAGGGGTGGCAGCGGAAGATGCGACGCAGGGCCATCCATCCCCCCTTTCCCGCTCCATACCTCTCGACCGCCTCTTGGGCATAGGCCGAGCACGTAGGCGAAAACCGGCACGATGGCGGGGTTATCGGAGAAATGGCGAGGCGATAAAAACGAATTACCGCCAGGAAGATCGCCCTGAACATAGCTCCTCTGTGACCTCCAGCAACTCCCGTTGGAGCTGCCGGTAGCTCGCTTCGTAGGCCTCCCGCCGGGCCCTGATCAAAAGGTCCAGACGGACGCCCTCTTCCCTTAATCGAGGGAGAATTTCCCGCCGGCTCAACTCGCGCAGACGACGCTTCACCCTATTGCGATCCACCACCTTCCGATGGTGTTTCGGAACGATCACTCCAACTCTTGATCGAAACTCACCAGAAGACAAAAAGAAGACGTCCAGATGAGACGTCTTCTTTCTCCCTCCCCTGCGCAGAATCGCCCGGATGTCCCGGGCCTGGGTGATTCGACTCGACGGGGGCAGGCCAAACCCGCCCGGCGCCCCCGCTCCTGGGTGCGCCTTCTCCATGGGCCCTACTTCGAGCCGATGCTCACCACCAGCCGCCTCCGCCCGCGCTGACGACGCCGGTTGAGGGTCTTGCGGCCCCCCTTGGTCTCCATGCGGGCCCGGAACCCATGTTTGTTCTTCCTCTTCCGGTTCCGGGGCTTGTACGTCGGCATCATGAGAAATCACCCACCTGGTCCATGGTTGCATTCGGAAAACAGCGTTAGAAGGTACAAAAGCCCCTACACCAGGGTCAACCCCGAAAACCCTATTTTGCCATGGGTTCGCCCATCGCTGATCGCGCGTAAATTGACTTTTCCACATCTGCCAAATAGCTTGCCTGCCCCCAATTTAGGGCCTTTTTCACCCAACGCTGGCGTCCATGGAGCACACTGCTTCCGAACTCTGGTCCCGCATTCTCCGGATGGTCCAGCCCGGTCTCCCGGAGCAGGCCTTCATCACTTGGCTTGCTGGAACTACTGCAGTTGCTCTTTCGGACCGAGAGCTCTTGGTCGAGGCCCAGAGTAAATTCCACGTAGAGTGGCTGGAAGATAAATACGGGAACCTTCTCGAGGAGGCCGCCGCTCGAGTCCTGGGTCGCCATCTTTCCATCTCTTTTTCGACCGGAGACTCTCCGTCCCTCCCGCCGGTTCCCACGGTCGAACTCACCAGCACCTCCGAGCCATTTCAGAGACATGCCACCTTCCGTCCCTCGCCCACACACGCCTCTCCGGATCCCCGGCTGAACCGGCGCTATACCTTCGACCGTTTTGTCGTGGGCGGCGACAATCAGTTGGCTGCGGCCGCCTCTTCCGCCGTGGCGAAGAAACCAGCTCGCATATACAACCCCCTCTTTCTCTACGGGGGCGTGGGTTTGGGGAAGACCCACCTCATGCATGCCATCGGAAACGCTATCCTGGATTCTGATCCAACGAAACAGGTGGCCTACGTTCCGACAGAGCAATTCATGAACGAGTTGGTAACCTCCATCCAGGAGGGAAAGACCGCCGAGTTCCGGCGCCGCTATCGTCGGATGGACCTCCTCCTTGTGGACGACGTGCACTTCCTTGAAGGGAAGGAGCGAACGCAAGACGAGTTCTTCCATACGTTCAATGCTCTCTACGACGCACACAAACAAATCGTTCTAACCAGCGACCGGCCCCCAAAAGAGATCCCGGGCCTGGAGGAACGCCTCATATCCCGATTCGAGTGGGGTCTCGTGGCCGATATCAAGGCCCCTGACTATGAAACCCGTGTAGCGATTCTCCGGAATAAAACGGCCTACGACACTCTTGCCTTCGATCCGGAGGTCATTGATTTCATCGCCAGATCCTGCACCTCCTCGGTGAGAGAACTGGAGGGGGCGGTGATTAAACTCCTGGCATACTCTTCCATGAAGAACCAGGAGATTTCAATCACACTAGCGAAGACCGCCCTTCAGGGGATGCTGGGGTCTAAGGCTTCGGTGGACAATTCCCGGGTTACCGCGGAGAGGATCCAGGACACCGTAGCCAAACAGTGGGGAGTCACCAACGCCGCCCTGTGTTCGAAGCGAAGGACAAAGGACTTGACGGTGCCTCGCCAGGTCGCCATGTACCTCATTAGGGAGCTGTTGGACCGGTCGCTGGTCCAAATCGGATCCCTCTTTGGAGGGCGGGATCACTCCACCGTCATCCACTCTATCCGAAAGGTGGAGGAGACGATTGTTTCTGATCCCTCCTTCAAGAGAAAGGTGCAAGCTCTGAGAGATGAGCTGGCTCGTTTCGTGTGAACAACCCAGGGGAAAACCTGGGGAAAAGAGTTGGAATTTCCACACTCCTGTGGATGAAGAATAACATTGGGGAAATACCTAAACTTCTCCACATCTCCTTCCACAGTCTTTGGAAGCGAAAAAACACTGTGATAGAAGAGCGGATTGGACATTCCGTCCATCTTCTTCCACACTTCCACAGGTACTACTACTACTAGGTTTTTACTTATTAAGAAGAGAAAAAGAGACCTACTTCGTTCTCTTTTGTGGAAAATGCACGGGCCGACCCCGGCTTAGCGGAGGATCTATGAACTTCACAATCACCCGACAGAATCTTCATCAGGGCCTGGCTGCCGTTTCAGCCAGCATCCCCACCAAGACAACTCTTCCGGTTCTCTCCAATATCCTTTTGGAGGCCCGGGATGGGGGTGTGTGGATGAGTGGGACGGATCTTGACGTAGCCGTGCGCGTCCGTGTTCCGGCTGACGTTCGAGAGGCGGGTAGCCTTACCGCCCCAGGAAAGAAACTCCAGGAAATCGCCAGGGAGTTACCGGACCGCCCGGTAGAAGTGGTGGCTCGGGGACACCAGTTGGAACTGAAATGTGGCCGGAGTGCCTTCAAGCTGAATGGCCTTCCTAGTGAGGAATTTCCGAACCTACCCGGAGTAGACTTCGAGAAAGGGTGGAGTATCACTGGGAGCGAGCTTCAGAAACTTATTCATCATACGTCTTTTGCGGTGTCTACCGAGGAGAGCCGACCCATCCTGAACGGAGTCCTATGGGAGCTCCGGGATGGCAGAATGCAGATGGTGGCGACAAATGGGCATCGACTGGCGCGTATGGCTGTTCCGGCGGGTCCGGCTACGGCCACGAGTGCCGACTTTATTGTCCCTCCGGCTGCTCTTCAGCAGGTGCAGCGTCTATTCAAAACGGAGGAAGCTCTGGAGGTGGCTCGGGACGGTAATCACCTTGGGTTCCGCTCCTCGGGCACGGAGGTGTATACCCGGTTGATCGAGGGTACTTTCCCTAATTATGAGCAGGTGATTCCTAAAGATAATGACAGATACGCCATCGTGGAGAAGAGCGCTTTGGAATCTGCGGTACGCCGGATGGCGGTAGTAGCGAGTGACCAGACTCATCGCATCCGCCTGGTCTTCTCCGAGGGTAGAGTTCACCTGAACGTTCTGACGCCCGATTTGGGTGAGGGAGAGGATGAGCTAGAGCTGCAATATGTAGGAGAGGAATTGGAAATCGGGTTTAATGCCAACTACCTCTTAGAGGTGTTGCGTTACATGCCCACGGATGAGGTCAAGCTGACGTTCAAGGCTCCCGAAAGAGCGGCCACTATGGAACCGGTCACTGCCGAGGGGGAGAAAGGGTTGGATTACCTTTGCTTGGTCATGCCCCTTCGATTACTGGACTGAGGTTGTCTTTGAAGGATTGAAAAAACGGAAAGGGGGTCAGTCCAGACTGGCCCCTTTTCTCTGGACAGGCGAACGGGCTACAGTTGTCCGTGTATCATTAAGGGTAGGCCCAGCCGTGGTCTTAGTCGGGCTGGGATTCCTCGCCAAGGGCAGACAGAGTTAAAGAGTGAACGCTCGACCCAAAGACGCTGACAAGAGACTTTCTGGATCGCGGGTCCGGTGGACCCCACTCCTGGTGTTTCTCTTAGTGATTCCCCTTTTCTTTTCCCAGCAAGCCTGTGGAGACGATAACGGGACGCCGCCCCTGGACACCGTACGCTTTGGGCAACTGGGAGAGGTCGAGGTCGGGGTGGTAGCCCCTCTTCTCTCCGGTGAAGGAGTGGGGGAACTGCAACAGATCCTGACCTGGGGTTCTTCCGGGGCGTGGGTGTTGCGAGAGATCATCTCCTATCGGGGGCTATTAGGGGACGAGACGGTCACCAAGAACCAGGGAGACCCGGTCGCCTACGCCTCGGCCTATGCTTCTTTGATTACTCAATTGAACGTTACCGCCGGGGTGGAACTCATCACGATCAACCCAGATCCTCCGGAAGCTTGTGCTCCTGGGCGGGCCCGGGTGACGGTGGCGATCTGGGATGAGCTGCGAGAAGAAGAGAAGAGGTGGGTCCGATGCGCCGCCGGAAACCTGGCCACGCTCGAGACCTCTGAAGCCGGGCCGGATTTGGAGGCAGGCCGGGTCGTCCAGGCAGCCATCCTCGTAAGGGACTTTACCCAGGGAGCGGGTTTTATCTCTGCCTATGTAGGTAGTGTGCCATTCGGAACGCTGGATCGGGGAGAGGAATCCGGGGCCGGCCTTGACTCGTCGAAAGCCTACCTCTCCATTCCCGAAGGGAATCCGAATCCACCGACAGGGTGGCTGACCTTTTGGAGGGCCCATAACAACACCCCCCCCTCGGCTATACCCTTTGTAGACTGGACCCGAGAAATGGCGTTGGTGGCCGCTGTGGGAGTCAGAGGTGAGGCTGGGGACAGCGTTGAGGTGAGGAGGGTCCTTCAGACCGGAGACGGTACCCAAGTAGCCTTGTTCGAGCGATCCCCGGGAAATTTCTGCTCACCGGCCTCCAGAGATCATTATCCGGTCCACATCATCGTGGCTCCCAGGACCCAGCTTCCCGTCCGCTTCAGTGAGGTGGTGACGGTGCGGGTCCCCTGCGGGGAGTAGAACCTTGTCCCTCCGCCGACAATACGTGCTTGTTTTCGTAGCCTTCTCCGTACTGGTGTCAGCACTGGGTGGAGGCATGGCCTACAGAAGCGCGTCGAGGGCTCTCGAGGCGGAGCTGGACCGCAAGTTGATTCAAGTTGCTTTCGCGGCGGCGGATGCGGGGCTAAGCGCGGAGCTCCTTCTTGGCTTTCGACCCGGCATGGAGGAGACCCCGGAGGGGGAGCAGGTTTTCCGTAGCGAACAAGAAAAGATCCGCAGGCTCAAAAGGTTCGTGGGCGAAGCGTACATCGTCAGGCAGGACCTTTATGCCCTCGTTACCACCCTTCCGGTGGACTCGATTCGAATCGGCGACTACGTGTTCGAGTTGATTCCTCATATCAGCGAAATAAACAGGGCCGTAGAGGTGGGCAGCGCCACCTCCGATCTTTTTGGCCCCTACGAGGGACGCTGGTTCAAATACGGATTCGTGCGGCTGGAGCACGCCAGCGTACCCGGGCCGGAGAACAACGCGGTTCTGGCCGTTAGGATGCCGGCAGATTATCGGGTTCCTCTGGATGATTTCCGTAAGACAGCCATCCTCGGGTCGGTGTTGGCCGCTGCTATCGCCGCCCTCATCGCCTGGTTCCTTGCGACCACGGTGACCGGACCCCTGAATCGATTGGGTCGGGTGGCCCTTCGGATTCAACGGGGGCGGATGGACGAACCGGTCCATCGGGAACGGGGTGGAGAGCTGGGCCGTCTTTCCAGGGCCATGGAACGAATGAGGGTAGGGATTCTGCACAGGGACGAGCAGCTTCGTCTTATGCTGGCTCAAGTGGCCCATGAAATCCGTAATCCCCTGGGGGGGCTGGAACTCTTCGCGTCTGCGGCGTTCGAGTCCGAAGACCCTGTGGAGAGAACGGAATTCATTGGAAAGGTTCGATACGAGATAACGGCGCTCAACCGGATCATCGACGACTTCCTTACCTTTGCCAGACCCTTACGGCCCGAAGGGGAGCTTCACGATATGAGGGGGCCGGTTCGAGAAGCGGTAGAGCTGGTCGAGATTGAAATGAGGGACTCGGGGGGTGAGCTCACCCTCGAGCTTCCCAGCCATTCCGTCATGGCCAGGGCCGACCCCGAGCACGTAAAGCGTGTGGCCCTGAACCTGGTAAGGAACGCGGCCCAAGCGGGGAAAGAAGTCAGGGTCCGGTGCGAGCCACACCGGGGCGAGGCGGTGCTCTTCGTCAGGGATAACGGACCCGGGGTGCCCATCGGGCTGAAGGATCGCATTTTCGAGCCCTTTGTCACCGATAAGGAGCAGGGGGCTGGCTTGGGGCTGGCCATCGTAAAGCGGGTCGTGGAGGCTAACGGAGGGAGGGTGGAACTCACCACGGGGGGCGGGGCGAGTGGGGTCGGCGCAGAGTTCCGAGTATATTTCCGAGGGGGTGATGACTATCCACCGGAAGGAGCGGAAAGCTAGGAAATGGCTCAGGTTCTGATCATCGATGACCACGATTCCATGCGGGAAGGCCTCGAGCTTCTTCTTCGGCGAAGGGGGCATAAGACCGTATCGGCGGACGGGGGGGAACGAGGGCTGACTCTCCTGGAGGACGTGGGAGCCGATCTGGTCATCACCGATCTAAAGATGGCAAAGATGGATGGGATTCAGGTCCTCCGGAGAGTGAGGGAAGGGTACCCGGATGTGGAGGTCCTGGTCATCACCGCCTACGGGACCATCGAGAAGGCTGTGGAGGCGATGAAGCTTGGGGCTGCTGATTTCATCACCAAGCCGTTCTCCTCGGAGGAGTTCGGGGTGAAAATCGACAGGCTTTTGGCTGAACAGGCGGAGAGGCTTCGCCTGAAAAGGGAGAACGTGGCCCTACGGGTGGAGAACACCTATCTCCGGGAAGAGGCGGAAGCCCGGTACGGGGAGATCGTAGGGGAGTCGCAGGAGATGGGGGAGGTGTTCCGGTGGATCGATCGGGTGGTCCGAAGCGATTCCACCGTCATGATCTACGGGGAATCAGGGACAGGAAAAGAGCTGGTCGCCCGAGCCATCCACGCGGGATCACTGCGAAAAGACGGACCATTCATCCGGGTGAACTGCGGCGCTCTCACCGAAGGCCTCTTGGAGTCCGAGCTCTTCGGCCACGAAAAAGGAGCCTTCACCGGAGCGGACCGTCAGCGCCGAGGTAGGTTCGAGCTGGCCGACGGTGGCACCCTCTTCCTCGACGAAGTCGCAACCATCAGCCAGACCACCCAAGTCCGCCTCCTTCGGGTGCTGCAGGAGAGAGAGTTGGAGCGGGTAGGGGGAGAGGATACCATCCCCGTCGATGTCCGAATCATCGCAGCCACAAACACGCCTGCGAACGAGCTTCAGAAAGGTGGATCCTTCCGGGAGGACCTCTTCTACCGGCTGCATGTTGTGCCCGTGACCATCCCCCCCCTTCGAAAGAGGAGAAAGGACGTTCCGGTTCTGGCACGTCATTTTCTGGGAAAACTCCGGGAACGAACCAATCACCGGGTTGAGGAATTGAGCCAGATGGCCCTCGAGCGGCTGGAGGAGTATGACTGGCCTGGGAACGTCAGGGAGCTTGAGAACGTAATGGAACGTGCCCTGGTCCTGGCGGAAGGAAGTGTGCTCGAGGAAGACGACCTCCCCTTCCTGCCCTCCGGGGACTCCCTCGACACCTCGCTCATCGACGCCGCATTCCCCGGCGGTGGCCTTGACCTGAATCAGGCTGTTGAGGGGCTCGAAGAGCGTCTGCTCCGGAGGGCATTGGAACAGGCACGAGGGGTAAAAGCCGAAGCCGCCCGCCTGCTGGGCCTGAAAACCAGCGCACTCTATTACAAGCTCGAGAAGTACGGGATCGAGGCGTGACCGACCCTCTCTCCGAATCAGCGGGCCTATGGGCCCTTAGGCGCCGACTGATAGCCGCCGTTTCTTTGGCTCTCCTTCTGGCAAGCCCGCCCTCCGGTGCGTCAGGCCAGGTGGCGCTGACGCTGCCGGAGATCGATGGTCTCTACCGGAGCACGGTGTCGGAATATGACGCGGCATTCCAGGCCCTGGAGGTTCTGTCGAGCCAGCAAGATCGGGCAGACCGGGACTTCGCGGCTGCCCTTTTGGCTGGGGACGAAGCGGCAACGAACCGGGCCTATGGAGAAATCCTGCGGATTGGGCCGGAGAGAAGGCAAGCGGCTCGGCGGGTGGAGGACAAAGCCCAAGAGCTCCTTGTGGCCAGAGACAGGCTCCTTGATGCAAACGCCCAGTACCTAACAGATCTCCTTGCTCAGGCCGCCGCCGCTTCAGATCCCATGGACCAACGGGCCCTGGCGACCTTCGTGGCGGACACCCGGAACCGGATCACCGAGCTAAGGAATCTGGAAGACCCTCAGGTGACCTTGGAGCCGTTACCCGATATCAATTTTGAGCCGAGAGATGGGCCTGCAGAGCTCAGGAACAAGGCCACTATCCTGGACCTTACGGCGGGCCAGTACGAAGAACAGTACGCCTACTATGAGCGTCAGTTGGAGGGCCTTCGCCGGGACCAGAGTCTGCTGCGGAGAAGTGGTGATTTCCTGGCTGACTTCACCCGGTTTGACGACCTCACTGTGCCCGTGGGCCCCCCGGGAACGCGAACAGTCCCACCCGCTGGGCAGGTCCCCCCTCCCCCGGGGGTGGATTCGCTGGGGGTCGAGGGGGGGTTTCTCACGCTGGAGCAGAGGATTCGTGCCCTGGTGGTTCTACAAGAAGAAATAAACCAGCGCATCGAGACGATCCGGGTGAGAGCCAACGACTTGAGACGTCTGGCGGGAGGGGAATGGGCATGATGGTCGACAGCCGCATTCCCTCCGTCCTATTGGTCCTTTGCCTGTGGGCGGGCTTTGTCCGGCTAGACCAGGGATCGGCCCAGGTGATTTGGCAGGACCTGGTTTTTACTGGAGGCATGTCGGCGGAAGGGTACCGGGGGAATCTCCCCGCCATCACGGTCACCGCAGTCGATAATACCGAGGAGGCCTCGGCGGCTGTGGGAGAATTCGGGCTTCGTGGTGGAGTGGTCCTTTTCAACCGGGAAGAGAGAACCCTGAGTCTTCAGTTCGATTCCGGCCTTCGCCAGTTCGTGGCCGGTGGCTTCATGGTTCGGGATTACGCCCCAAGGGAGCTGGTGGGCCGGGTAGACCTGAGCTACCGGGAAAAGGCGGGGTCCCTGGGGGAGCTCTGGTTCTTCGGTGGTTTGGGAGGCCGGAACGTCAACGACCGCCCGCCCATGCCGCTCTTTATCCAGCCAGGTTATGGCACGTTGGATGGGCGGATCCGCCTCCAGCTCTTTCCTATCAATGGTGTTTTCTACGATGCACAACTATTCGGGGAGGTCGCTGACTACGGGACCACGAAGCTGACACGGCAGCTGGCCCTCCTGGATAGAAGAAGGATAGGGGTAGAACTGGGAGCGACGTGGGGCTCGGATTGGACCATCAGGGCGTACACGGGCTTCCGCGCCTCCGAGTATGAGAATCAGGGAACCTTCGACCCAACCGACCCCCTT
>JBDRDQ010000639.1:0-10033 GCA_043820695.1 Gemmatimonadota bacterium
AACTGGAGTTCATGGAGGCGGGCGTAGAGCCCACCCCGGTCCAGGAGTTCCTGGTGAGATCCGGTTTCCCGCAGCTCTCCATGGTGGAAGACCAGGATCCGGTCCACCCCCTGCACCGTCGAGAGTCGATGGGCGATGACCAGGGAGGTCCTGTCCTTCATGACCTCGTTGGTCGCCTCTTCGATCTGGGCTTCGATCTCCGAGTCTACCGAACTCGTGGCCTCGTCCAGAATCAGGATGCTAGGATCAAATGCCAGAGCCCGGGCAAAGGAAAGGAGCTGGCGCTCTCCGACGGAAAGAGAAGATCCTCGCTCACCCAGGGGCTGGGCATACCCCTTCGGAAGGTCCCTCACAATCCTGTCTGCCCCCACCCTATGAGCGGCTTTTTGTATCTGCGGGTCGCTTATCTCGTTGGAGCCCAAGCGAATGTTGTAGGCCACATCCTGGCTGAAAAGGAACACGTCTTGAAGAACCAGGCCGACACGGTTCCGAAGCTCCTGGAGGCTCACCTCATGAATCGGGACACCGTCCAGGAGGATGGTTCCCTTCTGGGGCTCATAAAAGCGCATGAGAAGGTTGCCGAGGGTGGTCTTTCCGGCGCCGGTGTGACCGACGATGGCGATCTTCTCACCCGATTCAACCTTGAAGCTCACCCTCTTTAGAACCCAGTCCGGCTCCCCCTCCTCCGTATCTCCGTAGGCGAACCAGACGTCCCTGAACTCGATCTCTCCTCGTGTGGGGGTTGGGAGAGGAGTGGGGTTCACCGGATCCACGATGTCGATCGGATGGTCCAGGAGCTTAAAGATCCGCTCGGAGGAAGCCATGGCCCCCTGAAGGAGGTTGTACTTCTCCGAGAGATCCTGGATGGGCCGGAAGAACCTCCGAGCATATTGGAGGAATGCGGCAACCACGCCCACTGTGACCGTGCCCTCCAGGATGGAGCTTCCACCCCTCCAAATGATGAGGGCCAATGCGATGGCGGTGAAAAGCTCGATTACAGGGAAGAACAAAGCGTAGTAGGTGATGGACCGAAGGTGGGCCTCCAGGTAGTCCGAACTCACCCTGTGATGCTCCCGGGCGTCCCTTTCCTCCCGGTTGAATAGCTGCACCACTCGGATCCCCGTGAAGCGTTCGTGGAGGAAGGAGTTGATGCGGGCCAGGCGAACACGGATGTCCCGATATGCATCCCTGACCCGGGCACGGAAAATAAACGCGGTCCATGCCACGAAAGGGAGGACGCTGAATGCGGCAAGGGCCAGCTCCCAGTCCATCTGCACCATGATCGCGACGATGAAAACCAGGGTGAATACGTCCCCGAAAACCGTAACGATCCCCGAGGCGAAAAGCTCGTTCAGGGTTTCGACGTCGCTGGTGATCCGGGTGATGAGGCGGCCCACCGGGTTCCGATCGTAGTACCGGAGGTCAAGGCGTTGGAGTTTGTGGAAGATCTCCCTGCGGAGATCGTACATGATTCGTTGGCCCAGCCAGGCCGTGAGGATTCGTTGGGCGTATTGGAGCACGAAACCGAAGGCCATGGCCCCCAGGTAACCCATGGCGAGGATGGAAAGGAGCCGGCCGTCTCCTTCGGGGATGGCGTCGTCCAGCGCCACCTTGGTCAGCCAGGGACCCACGACCTCCGTGGCCGAGGCTGCGGCCAGGATAAGGATGGCGAACCCGACCAGCCACCAGTAGGGGGCCAGGTATTGAAGGAGGCGCCGCATGAGTCGGGCGTCATACGCCTTCCCCAGGGCTTCCTCTTCGTGAATAAGGGGCTGTTCGCTCATGACTTCCTGCTGCCCAACTCGCTGTGGAGGTCTCCGGCCCCGTAATCGAAAAGCCCGATCCTCAAGGGCTCCCCCTTTCCGGGGAGCCGGACTCGAATAACTGGTCCAGGACTTGGAGGAAGCGCTCCATGAGATCCCACGGACCGATGGTGATCCTGAGGGTTTCCCCCAGCTCGGGAAGGCGGGGGAACGGGCGGCCCGCTACTCCCCGGGCCTGCAGGGCTCGGTTCACCTCTACCGCATTGGCAGGGTCCACCGGAATCAGGAGGAAGTTGCCCTGGGAGGGAAGGGCGTGAAGACCACGAAGTTTGAGCTCGCCGGTCAGTCGCTCCCGGTTCTCGATGGTTTCTCTCCGGATTCGCTGGGCCCACCCGGAGTTGTCTTCCAAGGCGGCAACTGCGGCCCGCTCCGCCACCTGGCTCACCTTGTATGGGCCTCGAGACTTCTCAACCTCCGCCACCACTCCCTTGGGGCCAACGGCGAAGCCGACTCGAAGGCCGGCCAGGCCATAGAGCTTGGAGAAGGTCCTGAGGACCAGGAGACGGTCTGAAGACGGGGCTTCCTCCAGAAAGTTGTCCTCTCCGAAGTCGGCATACGCTTCATCCAGGATTACGAGAGGTCCTGCCGGCCCACCGAGCGCAAGGAGAGCCCGGATCCAGTCCCTTCTTAGGGAGGCTCCGGTGGGATTGTTGGGCCGACAGATGTAGACCAGGTCGGGTTCTTCCAGGAGAAGCCGGCCCGGATCCACCTCCGCCTTTCGCCACGGGACCGAAAAAACCTCCAATCCGTTCATCCGGGCGAAGATCGTCACCATGGAGAATGTGGGGGCCGGAAAGTTCATACGGCCCGGGGGCATTGTAGATGCCCGAAACACGGAGTCCAGCAGATCGTCCGAGCCACAACCGGTGGCCACGTTCTCGGCAGCGATTCCGTATTTGGCGGCCACGGCATCCTTCAGCTCAGAGGCGTAGACGGAAGGATACCGCGTGAGTGCTTCCGGGGGCGCCATGCGTACCACCTCGAGGGCGGCCGGATGGGCTCCCCAAAGGTTCGTGTTGTCGCTCAGATCCAGGGCAATGGGGCTTCGGCCCGGATCGTATGGCCTAAGGGGACGGAAGTCCTCCCGGGGGAATGGAGTCATGGGGTCCTCCCCCTTCCAAGGGGAACCTGGGTAGCGGGGGTTGGTTGGGAGATCCGGATCACGATGGGTTAATCCGCGCTCGGGCGGCCTCTGCGTGGCCTGGAAGCCCCTCTGATTCTGCCAATCGCTCCACGGCACCACTCATGGCTGATGCCGCCGCTGGAGTGATTTCTTGCCAAGTATACATGCTGAGGTAGTGAAGGGTTGAAAGGCTCGAAAATGACCGGGCCAGTCCTCCGGTGGGGAGGACATGATTGGCTCCAGTAATGTAGTCTCCATAGGGCACGGCTGCCGCCTGTCCCGGAAAGACGGCAACGGCGGTCCGGGTGTGCTCCATGTCGGCCCTGGGATCGGCCGTGAAAAGCGCCAGATGCTCTGCTGCATAAGCCTCGGCAAAGACGAGGGCGACCGCTGCGTCCGGATCGTGGCCCGCCTGGCATTGCATGCCCAGAGTCTAGGAAAAGGCGGGGTCCAGGCCAACCTGCCGAACCCCCTGGATTTCCCAGGGTACTCCCTTACCCATGCAGGGTCTTCCCTGGGAATCTCCCGGGTATCCAGGCGAACTCCCCTAGGCTATGATCGTGGGATGGACCATTGGATCCGAATCCGGGGTGCCCGGCAGCATAATCTGAAGAACCTGGACCTGGACCTCCCTCGGCGTGTCCTCACCGTGATCACGGGGCCCTCCGGTTCCGGCAAATCCTCTCTGGCTCTGGACACCTTGTTCGCTGAGGGACAACGGCGGTATGTGGAATCCCTTTCCACCTACGCAAAGCAGTTCCTGGACCGGATGGAGAAACCCTTGGTGGACCTCATCGAGGGGATTTCCCCTGCGGTGGCGATCGAGCAGAAGAACCCTACGAAATCGAGTCGGTCCACGGTGGGGACCGCCACGGAGGTATTCGATTATCTCCGCCTTCTATGGTCCCGGGTCGGCAAGACTTTCTGCCCGGACTGTGAAGAAGAAGTCCGGCCTGACACCGTCTCCACCGCAGTCGATCGGGTCCTGGCCTTGCCGGATGGGGTACGAATTCTCGTCACCTTCCCCCTCAATCTCAGCGAGAGGGTGACCCACGGATTGGTGGTTGAGAATCTCCGGGCGATGGGTTTTCTCCGGGTCATGGCTGACGGCGCCATGGTGGATCTGGGCATGCCCGACTCCGAGAACCCCGAGGCTTTGGGTCTGGACTTGACCGAGGCATCCACGCTTCTCGTGGTGGTAGATCGCCTGAAGGTGTCTGCTGAAATCCGGGACCGTCTGGCCGATTCGCTGGGAACGGCCTTTGCCGAAGGCGAGGGCGAGGCCGTGGTGGTGATCCCCGAACAGGAGGAGGCCAAAGGTTCCACCGAGAGGCTCGATTTCTCTGAACATTTCCGTTGCCCCCGGCACCCGGTGAGAGAGTTCCCGGAACCCTCACCCCAACTGTTTTCCTTCAACAGCCCGTTTGGTTCCTGCCCCGAATGCACGGGTTTCGGGGCAACCCTGGAGTACGACGAGAATCTCATTTTGCCCAACACCCGTCGGTCCATTCAGGACGGAGCCGTGGATCCCTGGACCAAACCCCGGTACTTCAAAGAGCAGGGTCGGCTCAGGGCCTTCGCCCAGGAGCGGGGCCTTTCCATCTATGCTCCTTGGGGGGAGTTGCCGAAGGATTTTCAGGATGAGGTCCTATACGGCACAAAACCGTTCCAGGGCATAATCCCCTTCCTCCGATCCAAGGAGCGGAAGCGCTATAAGCGTTATATCCGCGTCTTCCTCCGGCAGTACCAGAGTCCCCAGCGGTGCAAGGCCTGCGGAGGATCCAGGATACGCCCCGAGGCTCTCCGGGTCCGGGTGGGGGGGCGAAACATCGCCGAAGTCTCCGCCCTTCCTCTGGACGGGCTCAAGGGCTGGGTGGACGGACTGGTATTGGGGGAGATGGAGGCACGTATCGCCGAGAGCATTCTCCGGGAACTCCGGGCGCGCCTCAGCTTTTTGGTGGAGGTGGGTCTTGGCTACCTCACCCTGGATCGTCAGACCCGGACTCTTTCCGGGGGGGAAGGACAGCGAATCAATCTGGCCAATTCCCTCGGTTCCAGCTTGGTGGACGCCCTTTACGTCTTGGACGAACCGACCATCGGCCTTCATCCAAAGGACACCCAGGCTCTCCTTCATCTGCTGGCCCGGTTGAGGGATGTGGGGAACACGGTGATCGTCGTGGAGCATGACCCGTTGGCCGTAGAGTGGGCCGACCATGTGGTGGAATTGGGGCCGGGGTCGGGGGAAAAGGGAGGAAAGGTCGTTTTCCAAGGACCTCCTTCGGAGCTGAAGACTGCGGACACGATCACCGGCCGGTACCTCTCCGGCCGGGAGGGTATTCCGGTGCCGAGTAAGCGTCGGAGAGTGGATGGGCCCCGCCTGGGCCTGATGGGTGCCAACCTCCATAACCTTCGGGACGTGGACGTCGAGATTCCCCTTGGCGCCCTCACCGTGGTGACGGGGGTCAGTGGCTCCGGGAAATCGACATTGGTTCACGACGTGCTGTTCAGGGCCCTGGAGAAAGAACTGGGCGGAGGAGAGACCTCTGCCAAGGAACACCTGGGAGAGGCCGTGGGTGAGTACCGGGCCTTGGATGGAATGAGCTTGGTGGAGGACGTAGTTCTCGTGGACCAATCACCCATTGGCCGCACTCCCCGAAGCAACCCCGTGACCTACATCAAGGCCTGGGACGAGGTCCGGAGGATCTTTTCAATGCTCCCTCTGGCCAGGCAGAGGAACTACGGCCCCGGGGCCTTCTCCTTCAACGTGGAGGGGGGCCGATGTGAGGCGTGCAAGGGAGCCGGGCGTGTGGAGGTGGAGATGATCTTCATGGCCGATGTGTTCGTTCCCTGCGCGGTATGCGGGGGAACCCGGTATAAACCCGAGCTTCTCGAGGTCGTCTATAAGGGATTGAACGTGGCCCAGGTCCTCGACCTTACCGTCGACGAGGCCATGCGCTTCTTCCTTCGGGAAGACCGCCTGGGCCAGATCCTCTGGCACCTCCAGCAGGTTGGTCTGGGCTACCTTCGCCTCGGCCAACCAGCCCCGACCTTGTCGGGAGGGGAGGCCCAGAGGTTGAAGATTGCCAGGGAATTAGCGGGAGGAGCAGGAAAGCGGGGCCGGAAGCTGTATATCCTGGATGAGCCGACCACCGGGCTCTCGGGTGCAGACATTCGGAGGCTCCTCGGGGTCCTGAACCGCCTCCTGGAAGCAGGGCACACGGTGGTGGTGATTGAACACAATCTCGACCTCATCAAGACGGCGGATTGGGTCATCGATCTGGGGCCCGGTGCTGGAGCTCGGGGAGGGGAGGTGGTGGCCATGGGCCGGCCCGAGGATATCGTGCAGGTACCCGAGAGCGCCACGGGGAGATTCCTCGGTCCCCTTTTGAGCGCGGGTACAATCTCCTCACACTGAACGGATGTCCATGACCGCCCCCCCTCCCCTTTCTGTGCTCCTTCCCGTTCGAGATGCTGAGGGTGTGGTCCGGAACGCCTTGGACTCCCTCTCCCGTCAGACCTTCGCTGATTTCGAGGTGGTTCTGGTGGACGATGGGTCTACCGACGGAACCGGAGAGGTAGTTCAGTCCATGGCGAAGGAGGATCACCGGATTCGGGTGTTCACCCGTGAGGCGATGGGCATCGTCCCAGCCTTGGAGTTCGCCCGGGCCCATGCCAGGGGCCGGTATCTGGCCCGCATGGATGCGGATGACGGCGCGTTCTCTGAACGATTCCAGCGCCAAATGGAGCTCATGACCTCCGACCGTCGCATCGTTCTTTGCGGAACCGGAATCGTCTATTTCCCCCGGGAATACATCCGAGACGGTGCGGTCCGTTACGAGAGTTGGATCAACGGACTCACCAACCACGAGGGTCTGGTGAGGGACCTGTTCGTTGAGTGCCCCATCCCCCATCCCACCTTCTTCCTTCGGGCGGACATACTGGATCTGGTGGGGGGATACAGAGACAGAGGATGGCCCGAGGATTATGATCTTGTGTTCCGCCTTTGGGAAGGCGGTGGGCGGTTCGGGAAAGTTCCGGAGCCTCTCCTGCGATGGAGGGAGGGTGAAGACCGGCTTTCCCGAGCCCGTCCGGCCTACTCCGCGGAGGCGTTTCGGCGCTGCAAGGTACATTTTCTTCTTCGCACTCATCTTCGAAACGGCCGTGGGGTGGTGGTCTGGGGCGCCGGACCGGTGGGAAAGGCCTTCGCCCGAGAGCTGATTGCCCAGGGCGGGACTCTCTTGGCCTTTGTGGATCTGGATCCCAGAAAGGTCGGCCAGGAGGTCTACGGGGTGCAGGTGATGCTGCCGGCCGAGGCGCTTCGAATCCCTGGCGCCTACTCCGTGGCCGCGGTAGGAAAAATGGGAGGGCGGGGAGAGATTCGGGAGACATTGACGGGAGCCGGCCGGGTAGAGTCCAGAGACTTCGTGGCGGTAGCCTGAACCCTGTTGTCCGCAGTTCCAAAAACGCCTGTTTCTCGTTATTTTTCGAGCACTCCAGAGTGATCACGAGCCTCGGTCCACCGGGGCCGGATCCCGGCTCCGCCCGGAGACAGGCTGCGTGACGGTTCCGGCTATGGAATGCCCCTTCCCATCAATCCTTCTTACGGATCCCTTCGAAGATCTGAGCCGTCGGTTCATGGCGTTTGGGAATGGGAGGTTGGTGCCGTCACCTAAGGGTTCTTTTACCAAGGAAGCGAATGGATAATCTGGATAACGAAGGCGTCCAAGACGTCCGGGGGGAGAAAGTGGGGGAGAAGGTCCTCACGCGTCTTCTGGAAGACGAGATGCGGGAGTCGTTTATCGACTACTCCATGAGCGTCATTGTCCAACGGGCCCTTCCTGACGTTCGTGATGGTCTGAAGCCTGTTCATCGCCGCATCCTCTATGCGATGCGGGAGTTGGGGCTGAGTCCGGGCCGGGCCTACAAGAAGAGCGCCCTTGTAGTGGGTGAGGTTCTGGGGAAGTTCCACCCCCACGGGGATATGGCTGTCTACGACTCCATGGTCCGGATGGTCCAGGACTTCTCACTCCGATATCCGCTGGTGGACGGACAGGGGAATTTCGGCTCGGTGGACGGAGATTCGGCTGCGGCCTACCGCTATACCGAAGCCCGCCTTCACCACTTGGCCATGGAGCTTCTGGAAGATATCGACAAGGAGACCGTCGATTTCACCCCCAACTTCGATGGCCGCCTCAATGAACCGACGGTGCTCCCGGGGAAGGTCCCCAACCTTCTCATCAACGGCAGCTCCGGAATTGCCGTCGGGATGGCTACGAACATCCCTCCCCACAATCTGAGGGAAGTCGTCAACGCGACCATGGCCCTGATCGCAGATCCGGAGCTGAGCCAAGAAGAGCTTGAAAGGCATGTTCTAGGTCCGGATTTCCCCACGGGGGGATATATCTGTGGGCGGGACGGAATCGAGGATGCCTACCGTACGGGTCGAGGTCGCATCATCATGCGAGCCAAGGCCGAGGTGGAGGAGTTGCCGGCTGGGGGGGAGCGAATCGTCATCACCGAGATTCCCTTCATGGTGAACAAATCCCGGCTCATTGAGCATATCGCCCAGTTGGTGCGTGAAAAGAAGCTCACCGATATCCGGGATCTGCGGGACGAGTCGGACCGGGATGGCCTACGGGTCGTCATCGAGCTGAAGAGGGATGCCATCCCTCGAGTTGTCCTGAACCGTCTGTACAAGCACACACAGCTGCAGACCACCTTCGGGACCATTCTTCTCGCCCTGGTAGACGGGGTGCCGAAGGTCATGGCTCTGAAGGAGATGCTCCTTCACTTCATCGATCACCGGCACGTGGTGGTGGTGAGGCGCACTGAGTACGAGCTCCGGAAGGCTAAGGACAGGGAACATATCCTGGAGGGCCTGAAGGTCGCCGTCGACAACATCGACGAGGTCATCAAGATCATTCGGGCATCCGAGGACGCTGAAACGGCTGGCATCCGGCTCCGGGCCGCTTTCGAGCTCAGCGAGACGCAGGCCGAGGCCATTCTGAACATGCGTCTGGCCCGCCTCACGGGCTTGGAGATGGAGAAGTTGGAGCAGGAACTGGCAGAAATCCGGGCCAGTATCCATGAGTTCGAAGGAATTCTGGCCAGCCGGGACCGGCGCATGGGGATCATTGTCGATGAACTCCAAAGCCTGGCGGAAAAGTACGGCGACGACCGGCGCACGGAGATCCTGGGCGGGAACACCTTCCTCAGCGAGGAGGATCTGATCGTCGAGGAGGACATGGTCATCACCGTGTCGCATCAGGGGTACGTGAAGCGGATCGAGATCGACACCTACCGTGCCCAGAGGAGGGGTGGCCGGGGTCTGAGGGGGATGGGTACGAAGGAGGAGGATTGGGTGGAGCACCTGTTTGTGGCCTCCACCCATGACTACCTGATGATCTTCACTCGCTCCGGGCAGTGCCATTGGCTCAAGGTCTGGGAGATTCCTCCCGGGGGTCGTCACTCACGAGGAAAGCCGATCGTGAACCTGGTGAATATGCCCCAGGGAGAAGAGATCGCCGCCGTAGTTCCGGTCCGGGAGTTCAGTGACGAGCTCTTCCTCTTGTTCGCCACCCGAAAGGGCCTGGTGAAGAAGACGGCCCTCTCGGCATACGGAAACATCCGGACCGTGGGTCTGAACGCCATCAACATTCGTGACGGTGACGAGCTCATCGACGTGCGTGTGACCACGGGTGAGGCAGACGTGATTCTCGGGACCCGGGACGGGATGGCCATCCGGTTCGGTGAGAAGGATGCCCGCCCCATTGGTCGGACCACCTCAGGGGTACGTGGAATCAGGCTCTCGAAGGGAGATGTTGTCGTGGGGATGGTGACCATCCTTGGGCCCGATACCACTCTCTTGGTAGTGACGGAAGGTGGGATGGGCAAACGCACGCTGGTCGATGCCTATCGGTTCCAGCAGCGAGGAGGGAAGGGAGTCATCAACATCAAGACAGCCTCGAAGGCCGGCCGTGTGGTGGCCATCAAGTCCGTCATGGAAGAGGATGAACTCATGTTCATCACCCGAAACGGCGTGGTGAACCGGCAGCGGGTATCTGAGATCAGGACCATTGGCCGCGCG
>JBDRDQ010000640.1:0-6423 GCA_043820695.1 Gemmatimonadota bacterium
CCGAAGGGAACTCAGTGGGCACACGGGCCGCGAACTCCTCGAGGTTAGCGAGGAATGCGGCGTAGTCACTGCCGGCGTCTGGATACGTCGGCTTCGCCGCCCCGCCAGAACCCGTCGTGAACTGGTTCGCCGCCTTGTGCCAGAGCACGCGAACCTGGTCGGGACGTAGGCCCGCCTGGGGGATTTTCCGAGAGATGCAATCGTCCCAGAGCACGCCGTCGTACGTCGGATCGATCCACCGTTCGATTGCGTGGCCGCCAACCGCGCAGTTCACTACCCGAACCGCCGGGTTCACCTCGGGCGCATAGGCGCCGCCGATCTTCTCTATGAAATCGGTGCACTCCTGGTTGCCGTTGCTCATGCTGACGCAGACCAAGCCGATCAGGCCGTCCACCGGGGTGACCGTCGGTTTACCGGTATCCACGAGGCGCAGCCAAAGGCCCTTGTAGGTCCCGGGGGTGTCAGGGTCGTCCCCCCGGTCAATGGGGTAGGGTTGGGTCACGTCGAGGCCTCGCGGGCCGGTCATGTCGTCCCCGGGGCCCGGACCCGTGGAGTCGGTGCAAGCGAGGCTGAAGGTCGCCGCGGCGAACGCGGCGAACGCGATGAGCCCGAGTCGAGCGGCAGGAGTGTTCGATACTGCGCTCGCCATGCCCTCGGCCCACCTCGATGTCATCATCGGCATTCCTCCACGACAGAGGGCTATCAAGAATCCAGGCGGGATCCAGCCCTTCGCTTGAGACTCACCACCTTCCCTGACTGCCTCACGGTCCCGGCCACCCGTTACGGCACAACTCGCCTACCGCACGCCCTCCAGTCGCTTCAGCTCCCGATCGCGCTCGAGAAAGCTCTTTCCCTCGGTGATCCAGGGCTCAGCCGGTTCGCCTTTCAGATAGTGCCCGAACCAGGCCAGGATACGCTGTTGGTAGTCACGCTGGTTCTCCTCCTGCGTCAGCCCATGTCCCTCCCCGGCGTACGTGACCATCACGACATTCCTCTTCGCCCGCCGAGCGATGTTGTAGAGCTCGATGCTCTGGTGCCAGGCCACGGTGCCGTCGTCGTCACCGGCCTCCAGGAGAAGCGGCACGGTCATGGCGTGGGCGTTGAATACGGCCGAATTATCGACATAGGCCTGGAAATCTTCATAGAGCGCGACCTCCATGCGCTCCTGGCCGGTTTCGATGTGATCGGTCTCCGCGATGCCCGAGCTCCAGTGATGGTCGCCGTAGTAGCTCACCAGGTCGGTGATGGGCGCCCCGGCGACGGCGGCGGCGAACATGCCATGGGTGTTCGTGGCCACGAAGGAGGTGTTGAATCCGCCCATGGAGTGCCCGACGATTCCGATGCGCTCGGGGTCCACCACGCCCATCTCGATCACCTTCTCCACGGCCGCCCCGATGCACTCCACCACCGACCATCCAGGCTGCCGGGGCCTGAAGACGATGTCCGGCTGCAAGACCAGGTAGCCCTGGCTCATGAAGACTGCGGTGTTGTAGTAGCTGCGGTCCGAGGGTGCGACGTAGCGGTGGAGGTTCTGCGAGAGCAGCTCGTAGTTGTACACGATCATCGGGTACCTCTTGCCCGGCTCATACCCGGCCGGGTAGATCAGGGCGCCCTGGAGCTTCCGGCTTTGGTCGGTCTCGTACTCGATGAGTTCGCTGTGGCCCCACGCATAGTCGCTCTGGAACGGGTTGGTGGTGGTGACCTGCCTCGCGTTTCCCAGGGTGGGACCGCCTACGAAGATGTCCGGTGAGTCATCATAGGCCTGTGCGACGTAGCTGAACACGCCGGCTTCTTCCGCTTTCGCCAGGGATCCCACGTTCTTGTCGAACCAAACCAACCGTTCGACGCTTCCTCCCGCCTCTCGCACTCCGTAGCCCGACATCTTCGTCCATTCCCCGTAGAGGCCCAGGTACTGGGGCTCGTCGAGATCGATCCACTCGTCGGCTGGGGAGGACGAGCCAGCCGAGGACGACCCGGGGCCCCGTCCGAAACCTCGGTCGAGCCTGACGAGCCGGTGCCGGATCCGCTCCGAGGCACCGTCGGTCAACCGCTCGGCCCCCGATCCGTCCGCAGCGACGGCCCACAGGTCGAATTCGTCGTAAAGGAGGACAGCGGCATCGTCCGTCGTCCAGCCGGCCACGCCGAAAGGCGGTTTCTGCAAACGATCCGGATACACCTTGGACGTCTCGTCCGACTCCTCATCGATGAAAGACACGGGAGCGGATTGGGTGATGTTCGTGATCTCGCGCGTGGAGAGATCGATGGTCCAGAAGTGGCCATCGTCCAGGAAGAGCAGGTACCCTCCCCCCGGGCTCGCCTGGACATACCGATCGTTGATGTTCTCCCTGAGCTGCGTTCGCTCGCCGGTGCCGAGGTCCTGGAGATAAAGGTCCGCCCCCGGACGTCCGATGGACCGTTCCATGGCATACCTCGACCACTCCGCCACGAACGCCAGTTCCGAGTTGAAAATGGGAGTCACCTCCTCCTCGATGAGCTCCTGGCCGAGCTGCACGAACCTCCCACTCTCGACATGCCAGGCGGCCAGCATGTTCCTCTCCCTGTCCTGGGCAGCGTGGACCTTCTGCCAGGGCATGACGAACACGTCCGTCCAGTGCCAGATGTCGACGGAGGAGGAGTCCCCGGATTCTGCGGCGGTGGAACCCGCGTCGGGCGTGCCGGCGCCAGCCTCACCTTTTCCCTCGGCTTTCCCTTCCTCTCTCTGGCGCGGAAAGATCTTGTCCTCCCATTTCGCGATCCCGAGAAAGAGCACTCGGCCGTCGGTCGACCATGAAGGCGAACGGAAAAGTACGGTCCTCATGCCCTCCGGGAAGGAGGGATCCGCCGTGGGATCAAAGGCGTGCATCTCCTCGTTTCCGCCAAGGCCTGTCCAGGCCAGAACGACTTCCGTGGGGCCCTCCTTGGCGTCGTCGTTCCTGCTCCGGAGAACCGCGAGATCCGGGGCGTCGGTCCGCCACGACAGGTTGCTGTAAGCGGAATTCGACGATTCCAGAACCCGCAGCTCCGACGTCTCCGCGTCGAAGAGCTGCACGCCGTTGCCGAGCTGGTCCTCGGCGCTGATCACCATGGCCAGCAGGTGGCCGTCTTCGACGTCTTCCCATTCGAATTGAGACACGTTTCCGAAGGTCATGTCACGTCCGGTTTCCAACTGCCTCAGAATGATGGTGGTTCCGGGGCTCCCTTCCTCAGATCCGGCCCGGCCGTTCCCTGAAGACCCCCTGGGCCGCTCCGGTGGATACCGCCTCATGGCCAGGTAGGCGCCATCGGGGCTGAAGCTGAAAGCCTCGATGCCGTCGATGGTCACCGTCTCACCCGTATCGAGCTTCCGCAGGCCGAGCTTGTTCTGAACCGGCTTATCGTTTTCCCGAAACCTCTCCCTCTCGGCTTGGGATTGACCGATGCGGTAGGCGATCCACCGGGAATCAGACGAGTAGACCGCCTGGGCGCCGAACGCGATCACCTCCGCGGCGCCACCGGCGAGCCCCGTGAGTCGCAGCTCGTTTTCCCCGTTGGTGCGGTTTATGGCGTACGCGACCCATCGGCCGTCAGGGGAGAGGCCTCCGCGAGCCCCCGCCGAGGAAAGCGTCTCCCACTTTCCGTAGTCGGCAAACCCCGGCGGCTGCAGAACCGCCCCGCCCTGCCCCTGAGCCAGGGCGGGCAGGAAGAAGGGCAGAATCATTGCCGTCGCCAGCCCGAACATCCGCAGGACCCGGAGACAGAGGAGAGAAAAGAGGATGCGGCTTCCACGCACTGGAGGTGGGAGGGTGGCCATTGGACTGTACTCCTGCGTTTCCGTGAGTTGGGAGAACAGCAGGAAAGAAGCCGCCGAGCGGTGTTGGGGCAAGAAGTGGGGCACCGACCGGCGGTCGTCGGGCCGTGTCTTTCGCGCCACTCTGGATAGGTCCGGGCGGGCCCTGGAGGCCCCCCACTGTCACACCCCCCATCGATCTTTGTTCGGGAGTAGTGCTCTGAAGAAACTGGCCAAATCCCGTGGACGAATCGTACCTTTTCACCAACCAGATTGACCGATGGGACCGCCAGCCCTCCCGCCGAGAGTCCCGATGCCTGAGAACATCACCAAAGTCCAGCGTTGGCTGGACCTCATCGCCTACCTGGTAGGCCGACACTTCCCGGTGCCCGTAGAGGAGCTCATGGAGCGCCTCCCTGCCTACGCTCGGGACTTGAGAAGCGGCGATGAGACGGCCAAAGCCTCGGTCCGCCGGAAGTTCGAGCGGGACAAGGACGAGCTCCGTGAACTGGGAATCCCCCTGGAGACGGTCACCTACTCCATCAACTACGGCGTGGAGGAGGTCCAGGGATACCGGATCTCCAAGTCGAATTTCTACTTACCCTATCTGAAGCTGCTCAAGAAGAAAGGCGCCGACCGCATCGGTGGCCTTCAGCGCATGGAAGATGCAACGGGCGCCCCACTCCCAGCTCGAGCGCTCCGGCCCGACCCTCTCCTGTCCGAAAGCACGGAGCTCCTCAGCCTCAAGCCCGACGGTTCCATCGAGATCGCCAGGGACGTGGCAGCCGACGCCGTCTGGGGCCTCAAAGAAGTGGCGGATCTCCCGGGCTTCCCCCTGCGCTCGGCGGCCCGAAGCGCCTTCCGGAAGTTCACCTTCGACCTGGATCCCCCCGACGTCACCAAGGAGAAGGTCATCTTCGCCGTCCCCCCCGAGACGGCCCGGGCCGAGGAGCAGCTGGGGGCCCTTTCCGACGCATTGCTCAGGCGGAAGAAGGTCACTTTCCCCTATCACGGCATCGAGCGGAACAAGGTGACGGAGCGGGAGGTCCGGCCCTTCGGCCTCCTTTTCAAGCACTCCCACTGGTACCTGGTGGGGTGGGACGAGACCCGGGACGCCCAGCGGATCTTCCGGGTGGGCCGGATGGGGAAGGTCCAGGTGAACCCGACGGCCCCGGCCACGCCGGACTACGAGATGCCCGCCGAGCCGGTCCTGGAGGCCTACCGGAAGCGGGAGGCCTGGGAGTTGGGCGATGTGGACGAGACGGTCCAGGCCCTGGTCCGGTTCCGCTTCCCCACCTCTCTCTGGGCCGCCAGAAACGAGTACGGCCAAGAAGTGGGGGCGGCGGACGACGGAGCCACCCTCAGGCGCTTGGAAGTTCGCCAACCGGGACCCTTCCTCCGCTGGATCCTGAGCCTGGAAGGGGACGCCGTCATCGAATCACCCCCAGCCCTTCAGGAAGCCCTCCGAACCCTGGCCAAACAGGTCGCGGACCTCTACCGGGGGGACGCAAATGCCTGAAACCGTTGGAGCTGCAGCACAATTAGAACGTATCTTCTATATTCTTCCCAGGGCGGCCCGGGAGGGAGGCGCCACCCTGGCGGAGCTATCCGAGTCGCTGGGAGTGGGGGCCGAGGTGGTCGTGAAGGACCTGACCCAGGTCACCGCCCGAGCCTACTACCAACCCGCCGGGGGCGACGACCTGCTGCTGGAAATTGAAGGGGGCCGGGTGAGCCTCTTCACCCCGGAAGCCTTTCACCGCCCGGTACGCCTCTCCATGCCCGAAGCCGTCTGCCTAGGGCTGGCCCTGCGGGGGAGGCTGGCAGGGCGGTGGGGGAACCCGGCCAGCGCCGAAATAGAGCCCGCAACTCTGCGCTTTCTCAAATGCCTGGAAACCACCCTCTCCACCATTCCCACGGAAGACGCCCTGGCCCGCATCGAGGCGGCGGACCTGAGGCCCGATCCCGCCGGCATCCGTGAGATCCTGAGCCTGGCCCTCGAGGGCCGGGAAGAATGCCGGATCCAGTACCTGAAGCCCGGCGACGAGGCCCCGGAAGACCGGACCGTGAGGCCCTACGCCATGGTCCACGGGGAGGGCTGCTGGTACCTGCTGGCCTGGTGCCTGGTTTCAGGGGAGGTCCGGACCTTCCGGTTGGACAGGGTGCTGGACGCCGAGCCCACCGGGGAGCGGTTCCCGGCGCCGGAAGCCTTCGACCCCGAAACCCACATCCAGGGAGGCCGGGTGTTCCGGGCCGACCGGAAGATGGACGTGAGGGTCCGCTACTCGCCGGCGGTGGCCCGCTGGATCGCCGAGAAGGAAGCGGCGGAGCCCTCCGATGATGGCTCGTTGACGGTGGCCTACCAGGTGGCCGATCCGCACTGGATCGTGCGGCATGTGCTCCAGTACGGAGCGGAGGCGGAGGTGTTGGAACCGGAGGAGGTGAGGGGATGGGTGAGGGGAGTCGTGGGGGCGATGGAGGATGTTTTCCAGCTTTGACCTAGCGGCGACACCGCAGAGGCCCTTGGAGTTATACTCCTTGGGGCCGGCGTGATTCGATTACGGTTGATCGTAGGAAGGGAGATGACACGATGCCACAAACCCAAGAACCACTCGCGATTTCGATGTCGAACACGAAGAAGGAGATGCTGGCCGCGTACC
>JBDRDQ010000641.1:0-2011 GCA_043820695.1 Gemmatimonadota bacterium
GCCTTGGCGTCCGCCCGATCGGTCTTGTTGCCATCCCGGTAGCGACTCACGTCGCAGGGAGGCAGCAGGGTGACCCGGTGGCCCATGGCCTGGAGTGTGCGGCCCCAGTGGTGAGCGGTGCCGCAGGCCTCCATCAGAACCTCGACCGGTTCACGTGCCGCGAAGAACATGTGAAACCGGCTACGCGAGAGACGATGGCTCTCGTGGACTTTCCCCGGCGTACGGGACAGCGCGATTTCGAATACCGACTTTGCCAAATCGACCGCTACCTGTGTAGTGTTCATCCGAACTCCTCCTCCGCTCTTGGCCTTCGGGGCCGTTTCTGGGTTGTGGCACGGTGGTGCCGCTTGGAGGAGGAGTCCATCCCATCATTTGCTGCTGTCCGTGCTTGCTTCAGGGGCATCCGCTTTGAGTTTCCGGGTATCCACATGTATCCTGCACGGCAGCAGAATCGCAAACCGTTATCCAGAGGGACGCGGCTCATAGATTCAGTGTGAGTCGTGGGGATCATTGGGCTTCTCCCCCGGGGGCCCGCTCGTAAACGGAAAACCTCAGGAGTCTCTGATGCACCTCAAAAGAGCCATCCGTTGGCTTCCCTGCTGTGTTGCCGTCCTCCTCCTGACCTCACTTCTAATCGCTTGTTCCAATTCGTCTTCCCCGAGCGACCTCGCGGATCTAGACAGATGGGTCGCGGAGCTGGATCTCCATGTTGGGAGCATTGATGACCCGGACTACTCCCTAACCTGGTTCCGCACCCTTGCGGTGAGCGAGGCTGGCAGGATCTACACGGTCCACGGACAGGAACAGCTCGTCAGGGTCTTTGAGCCTGACGGAACCCTCTACAAGACGCTTGGTGGAAGGGGGGAGGGCCCGGGGGAGTTCCAGAATGTCGGACCGATTGGTTGGGTGGCAGACACCCTGTGGGTTTTGGATTTCAGTCTCTACCGGTTTAACCTCTTCTCGGAGGACGGGGAGTTCATCTACTCCTTCACGGTGCCATTCGGGAGTCGAGAAGGGCCGGATCAACCGCAGCCTCCGCGTGCCAGCGGGCTACTGACCGACGGCACCGTGCACGGCGCGCCGCCGGCGTTTTCCAGTCAGATCGAAGATGGCACCATTACTCATCACCAGGTCCTCCTGATGTCACGGGACGGGGAAGTCACCGATTCAGCGGCCAGCATCCCATTCGGGAACAACCAGTGGGCGGTGTATGACCATGACGAACCCCAGAAGGGAATGCTGTTCGGGCGGCAGCCCTACGGTGACGGCCCTCTGTGGGGGTTCCTTCCCGAGGAACGGGCCCTGGCCATCCTTGATAGGGAAGCACCCGCCCGGCCGGAGGACTCGCAGTTTCGGCTCCTCAAGCTGAGTCTCACCGGGGACACGATCTTCTTCCGTGAGTATCTGTACCTACCGGTTCCACTCACCAAGGAGGAGACTGACAGCACGCTGGATCACCAGGTCGATCAATGGGCCGAATACAACGTGATGGGAGGGGTTACGGCAGCTCGGTTGCGAACGTGGGCGGAGCCTGAACTCTACACTCCTGCCTACTGGCCGCCCATCACTCAGATGGTGATCGGGATGGATGGGGGATATTGGTTGCGGGGTCGGCCGGATGTAGGGGAGACCGTGGAGTGGTATGTCCTGGATTCTTCCGGGGTGCCCCGAGGAAGGGTCGATCTGCCGGTCAGCTTCCAAATGTTCGCTGCGGAATCCAACATGGTTTGGGGGACCGAGACCGATGATCTCGACGTCCCATACCTTCTTCGGTTCAGCATTGATCACGGGAGTGGGTGACCCCGTGAGCGGTAAAGGACCTGGGTGAATCAGTATCACGCGTTTGCTGCTGTCGGAGGAGGTTCAGAGGGCGTCTGCTTGTGTTCCCGGGCGTCTAAAGGCATCGTGCTCCGCAGCAGAAACACAAACCGTTAGAAAGCCACCGGTCAGGGTCTAGATTCCAACTATGTTCGGACCGTCGTTGCTTGGTCAGACGTTGGCATGGCATCCC
>JBDRDQ010000642.1:0-15413 GCA_043820695.1 Gemmatimonadota bacterium
AGGCCGGTGGTGAGGGACATCAGGACCGGTCCGTGGAAGGCGAGGATGAGAAGGGTGGGAACGGTCGCTTCGGGCCCATATGCCGTGAACAGGATGGGGATCCCGATGAGGACGGTGTTGGAGAACCCCGCCGACATTCCGAAGATGGCCTGGTCTTCCAAACTTCGCTTGAAGACGAATCGCGCCAAAGCCATCCCGGCCGCGAAAACCGTAAAAGCCCCACCATAGTAGGAAAGAAGGAAGGCCCACCGGATATCCGGCGGAAGCTCGGCATGGGCCAGGCTCCGGAACAGCAGAATTGGAATGGCGAAGTTGAATACGAAGAGGACGAGCCCTTTTACGGCTTCTTCATTCAGGGCCCGGATCTTTACCGACAAAGCCCCCAGGACCATGACGCCGAATACGGGGGCGACGACCTCCAGAAGGACGGTCATGCTGGGCAAAAAACGCGGGCCCGGGAGGTCACCCCCCCGGGCCCGGTCTCTCTAGGCAAGTGTGTTATGCCGTTAGAGCGTTATGAGCTTGATCTCCACCCGACGGTTCTGGGCCCGTCCTGGCCTGGTGTCGTTGGTGGCGATCGGCTGAGTCTCACCAAAGTCCCGGATGGTGAACTGGCTCTGCGTCAGCTGAGTGAAGTTCGCCAGCAGGAAGGTCTGCACCGCCACGGCCCGACGATGGCTCAGCCCCATGTTGTACTCCTCAGGGCCAGTGGAGTCGGTGTGCCCATGGACCTCGATGTCGGCGTCCGTGATGGTGAGGAGGATGGCGCCGATCTCTCGGAGCCTTGCTTCCCCATCCGGCTTGAGCGTGGCCTGGTCGAAGTCGAAGTAGACGTCCTCGAAGGTGTAGGACCTCACCTCGACCACGGGCTCCGGAATGGGGCAGCCCTGGGCGTCCACCTCGACTCCGCGGGGGGTGTCGGGACAACGGTCCAGGTAATCCGGCACGCCATCACCATCGGAGTCCAGCGGGCATCCCTGCGCATCAACCGGGGCGCCGGCGGGCGTGTTGGGGCAGTTGTCCATGTAGTCCGGCACGCCGTCGCCGTCGGAGTCCAGGGGGCATCCCTGGGCATCCACCGGAGCACCGGCAGGCGTGTTCGGGCACTCGTCCAGATAGTCCGGAACGCCGTCACCGTCGGAGTCCACCGGACAACCCCGCTCGTCCACCTCGACGCCAAGGGGCGTGTCGGGGCAGGCGTCGTTCTTGTCCTTCACCCCGTCTTTGTCGGAGTCCTTCGATCCGAAGAAGTAGGAAATCCCGCCGGAGAAGGAGTAGCCCCAGAAGGTCTCGTTGGCCGTGAAGCCCGACACGGACTGGGTCACGTCCTCCATGGCGGTGGGGATGTCCCACCCTCTGAAGTCGCCGAAGATGCCGAGTCTCTCCGTGAGGTAGACTCGGGCGCCGCCGCCGTAGGTGTATCCGAAATCCATCTCGGAGTCGAGGTTCTCCGGCCGCCAGCTCACCAGCGTCAGTCCCGCGACGCCGTAGATGTCCAAACGCTCATGAAGAGGCAGCGTGACCCCGACCAGCCCACTCCCCAGATACGCATTGAGGTCCGTTACGTACGCCCCCTTGGGAGCCATGTCCAATGGGACGAAGCGCCCATCGAGTCCAACGAAGGTACCGAAGGGACCAATGGCGAAGGGGAGATGATAATTCAGCCCACCTCCAAAGAGGACGTTCCTGTCCGGATCGATGTACCAAATGCTTCCATCGGGATCGAACTCGAAGTCGTCGTCGAATCCGCCCGCGAACAGGTTGATCTCCCATGGGCCGCGCTCGCTGGGCTGGACCTTCTGCCCTTCGACCGTCGCAGCTGGGAGGAGGAACAGGAGGGCAAGAACGAGAGCCCAAAGCGATCGGGTGTGCATGGTGGTCCTTTCCTTCGGAGTATGGGTTCCCAAGTCATCACCAGAAATCAATTCCGCTCGCATCCAAACCGAGGGAAGTTTCAGTAATTCTATCATTCTCAACAGTACTTGTCTCTACCCTAGACCGCACGCCAGAGGCCCAGGTCACATCCGAGTGACCCGGGTACCCGCATAATCTGTCGCACCCCATGCCTCAGAATCAATGGGTTCCTCGAATGTTCTTATCAACCGCCTACGAGTCCCCTTGCCTCCAGGAGGGCATCGATGGACGGTTCCCGTCCCCGGAAATTAACATAAAGCTCCATTCCGGGTCGGGTGCCGCCTCTCGAGAGGATCTCGTTTCGCAACCGTTGGGCCGTCTCCTGGTCGAAGAGGTCACCCGTTTCCACGAAGGCCTGAAATGCGTCCTTGTCCAGGACTTCCGCCCACAGATAGCTGTAGTATCCGGCGGAGTACCCACCGGAGAAGATATGGCTGTAGTACATGCTTCGATAGCGAGGAATGATCTCCTCGATTAAGCCGATCCGTGCCATATCGGCATTTTCGAATGCCCTGGCCTCATGCTCAACGGGCTCCTCCAGGAGGTGCCAGGCCATATCCAGGAAAGCGGCGGCGATAAACTCCACGGTGGTGAAGCCCTGGTTGAACGTGGCCGACGCCTGGAGCTTTTCGATGAACTCTTCGGGCAGGACTTCTCCGGTTTCGTAGTGTTTCGCATACTCCCTCAGCACCTCGGGCTCACCCATCCAGTTTTCCATGATCTGTGAGCCGAACTCCACGAAATCCCGGGGAACGGAGGTGCCGCTGAGGGATTCGTACGTTACATCCGACATGAGCCCGTGGAGGGCATGGCCCATCTCGTGGGCCAGAGTCAGGGCGTTGTCCAGGCCGATGAGGGACGGGCCACTCGCAGTCGCCGGCGGGAAGTTGAAGTTGGTCGTGACAATGGGCGTCACATAACCGTCTAGGTTGGACTGGCTCCGAAGCGAGTTCATCCATGCCCCGCCTCGTTTGCTGGGCCGAGTGAAATAGTCCAGGTAGAGGATGCCCTGATGACTGCCGTCGGCCTCCCTCATTTCAAAGACCTGCTGGTCGGGATGCCAGCGGGGAAGGTCGGGCCGTTCGTGGAAGGTGAACCCATAGAGCTTGTTGGCGATCATGAAAACCCCATCCCGCACCGCATTGACCTCGAAGTAGGGAAGAAGGGCTTCCTGATCCAGGGCGAAGCGGGCCCGCCGGACCTTCTCCGTATAGTGACGCCAATCCCATCCCTCCAGCTTCCCGTCGATCCCCTCGGCGTTCATCATCTCCTGCATGTCTGCCCGTTCCTGTTTTGCCACCTCCAGGGCCGGCCCCCAGACTTCATCCAGGAAGCTCAGGACCCGATCAGGAGTCTCGGCCATATTATCATCGAGAACGAAATGGGCATGGGTCGGGAAGCCCATGATCTGTGCCCGCTCGGCTCTCAGGGCTGCCATCCGGGCCAGGATCGTTTTGTTGTCGTACTCGTTGTCGTTGTCACCCCGGAGCGCGTATCCCATGAAGACGTCTCGCCTCAAGTCCCGGTTAGGCGAGTATTCGAGGAAGGGGTTGGCGCTGGGACGGTCCAGGCCGAAGGCCCATCCCGTCTCGTGACCGTTGGTCCTGGCCCTCTCCGCCGCCAGGGAAACGAGTCCGGCTGGCAAGCCTCCCAAATCGGCGCTATCGGTGACCAGGAGCTCATAAGCGTTGGTCTCGACCAGAACGTTCTCCCCGAACTGTGTGGATAGTTGGGCCGACTCGGAGTTGATCTCCATGATTCGGGTTTTGGCCGTCTCGTCCAGGGCTGCGCCGCTGCGGATGAATCCCTTGTGGGTCTCTTCCAGGAGTTTGTCCTGCTCCGGCGTGAGGCCAAGGGTCCCTCGCTGCTCGAAAACGGTCCTCACCCGCTCCCAGAGATCGGGATTCAGGATGATGGCATCGCCGTGGGCAGATCGTTCAGGCGCCAGCGTCCGGGCCACGTCCTGGAGGGTATCGTTGGTGTGGGCTCCGTTGACGGCGCCGAAGACCCTTCCCACCCGGCTGTACAGGCTTCCGGCCTGCTCCACCGCCACGATGGTGTTATCGAAGGTTGGAGAGTCCGGGTTGCTCACGATGGCGTCGATCTCGGCCCGGTGGATCTCCATCGTTTCCCTGAAGGCAGGGAGATAATGTGCGTTGTTGATGAGATCGAAGGGAGGAACGCCAAACTCGGTCTCCCACACGGCCAGGAGAGGATTCTCATGGCCAGGAACTCCGAGGGCCGACGCGGCGAGCGGCGGCGGGGGGACAGCCTCGCCACAAGCCGACAACCCCCCCACCGTCAGTAGAACAAGGCCCAGTAGTCGGGCCGGGTACCTAATAGAATGCGTGATCTTCCTCACGGAACCCCTCCTTATCCAAGTTAAACTACAATCAACCTGGCATTCGGAGGCGCTTCGGGAAAGATCAGACTGTCATCGGCAGGGGCTTGCCTGTCAGCGATTCGCAAGGTCGATTCCATTCGGGCAGGCCATTCATCATCCGAAAACCATGAGAAAACACAGGCAAGACAATGTCCATTCCAGACATCTCAAGACGGCGTTTTGTTTCCGCTCTTCCTCTTACCGTCCTTGCAGCCCCTTCGGCCCTTTCCGCGTGTGGAGCCGAAGGGAAAAGCGGTGAAGAACCCCAGCCGATCCTCCAAAGCCAGGGGCCGGGCTTCATTGGGCCTTTTTCCGAAGCCGAAACGGCGGCGGTCGCTGCTTCGCCTTTGGCCCAAGAAATCGCGGGCCTAAACGGAAACGGATACCCCTGCTCTGAAATGATCCTCCTTGCTGCCCTCCGCCGCTTCGGCCTGCCGGAGAACCATTTGGATGCCGCAGCCGTATTTGGCGGGGGAGTGGGGAAGGGGGATTTGTGTGGGCTCCTCACAGGCGGCCTCATGGCCGTCGGATTCGCCGCCGGCGAAAAGCACGCGGATCGAGCCGAAGTTCACCGTGTGGGTCGGGAGGCCTCCAACGCCTACTGGGATTGGTGGCTCACCCGGGGTGACCTGCATTGCATGGGGTATGGAACGGCCCATGAGACCTCCGAGGAGTTCGTCCGGATGTGCCAACGGGCCGCCGTAAAGCTGGAGGCGGTCATGACGGAGGTCGTCGGGGCGTAGGGTCCAACATCCGACCGGAGACATGGCGATGGGCATTCAGAATAGGAAGGGTGGGTTCTGATGTCGGGAATTTCCAACGGTCTCCAGGCGGCTTTGGCCTCCCGGTACTCCCTCGAGCGGGAGTTGGGCAGGGGCGGTATGGCCACTGTCTACCTGGCCAGAGATCTGAAGCATGGCCGGGAGGTGGCCTTGAAGGTCATCCGACCGGATCTGGCTGCTGCAGTGGGCGCGGACCGGTTCCTCCGGGAGATCGAGATCACCGCCAACCTGAACCACCCACACATCCTCCCGCTCCTGGATTCCGGAGCCCAAGATGGACTCCTCTTCTACGTCATGCCGTACGTTGCTGGAGGCTCCCTTCGGCTGCTCCTCAACGGCGACAAGGAAATCCCGCTGGAAGCGGTTCTCCGGATTGCTCGTGAGGTGGCTTCGGCGCTGGACTACGCCCACAACCGCGGCGTGGTCCACCGGGACATCAAGCCCGAGAATATCCTCTTCAATGAGGGCTTGGCAGTGGTAGGGGACTTCGGAATCGCAGTGGCGGTCAGCAGTGCGCCCAGGCAAAAGGTCACCCGAACAGGTGCCGCTATCGGCACCCTCGGGTACATGAGCCCCGAACAGGCCCTGGGCATGGGTGAGTTGGATGCCAGGACGGATGTCTACAGCTTGGGCTGCGTGATCTACGAAATGTTGGTTGGTGGGACCCCCACCTCCTGGCCGGGTCCGGAAGATGTGAAGTTGGGTCGCCTCGCCGACCTTCCCCTCGAGCACCGTCGTCGCCTGGACGCCTTCCCTGGACGGGTCGAACAGGTCCTGGCCAGGGCTTTGGCGCTGCGGGCCGGTGACAGGTATTCCAACGCCGGTGAGCTGGCCCAGGGATTGGTCTCCGCCTCGGAAAGGACCTCCAGCTTCACCGAGAGCCAGGTTCGCCAACTTCTGGACAGGGCGGCGGAGCTCCAGGCCCGGGAGGAGTTGGACGAGGGTGCACTGACGATCGGCGCCGTCGAACAGGTTGCGGCCCAGGTGGGGATCCCTCCGGAGCATGTCAGGGAGGCCGCTCGGGAGATGCAGCGGAAACCCGGCGTGCCCCAGCTCCGGGACCGCGGTGCTCCTGGCGGTCAGATCCTGGATTGGGGGCCGGGATCCCAGGCGCCGGACGGCCTTTGGCGCCGGGCCCCCGAGGAGAAATGGGACCGTGTGGTCCTGGACTCCTTCATCGACGGGGAAGTTCCTGAGCAGGCCTATCCCATCATGGTCGAGGAGATCCAGAACGAGCTGGGGATCATGGGCCACTCATCCATACTGGCAGGAACCCTGACCTGGAGCCCTGCGACTCAAAGCGAGGAGAGCCGGAGGGTCGTGATCTCTGTGCGGAGTCGGGAGGGAAAGACCCGGGTTCGGGTGGAGGAGCGGTTCGAGATCCGGGGATTCAGGAGGCTCTTCATAGCGGTCGGGGGTGGTTCCGGTGTTCTCTTCGCGGCATTGGTCGGAGCGATGCTCGGTATCTCCGAAACCGCTCTGCCGGGCCTGATACTTCCTTGCCTCGCCCTGGGCATAGGCGGAGGTGTCTTCGGGACCATCAAGTTCGAAGCCAATACTCGAAGGCCCCAGCTGGAAGCGCTGGCGGGGCGGCTGGCAGGGTTGGCGGAGGGGGCCGTGGGGAGACTCCCCGGGGAGAGGAAGGGACTGGGCCCCGGCTAGGGCTACCGCCTTGCCCCTGACTGCGGCCGGAGCCGAATCAGGTTAGCAGCCCGTTCATTTCAAAGAAGCTGACGCCATGTGCGCCTGCATTCCGGGCGATCTCGACAGCCTGCCTTCGTTCTTCTTCGGACAGTGCCGGGAGGTAGAGGCCGGCGTAGAGTTTTTGATGCTGCGGCGGGCCAGAACCGAGGTTGGCATCGACCCAAGAAGTGCGGCTGGCCAGGGCCGCCAAACCTTCTTCGACGCCCCGTCCGATCCAATCCAATCCCTCCTCGTAGAAGCTGTGGTAAAGCATGGGGAAGACGGCGTCCACGGGCCATTCATCCCAGGCCTGGCGGACCAGGCGGCGGGCGATGGAAGGGGTGGGGAATACCGCCGCGGTGATGGGCTGCCCCTCCTCGTGTATCGCATCCGCCAGTACCCTCACCAGCCCCGTCACGCTATCCCAACGGAAACGCCGCCATGCCTCGTTGGCCGTGGGGTCTTCCAGTGCAAGGGGGTCGGTATTGTGGGCTGAGGCGAAGGATTCCCGACACACGTCGCAATAGCAAAAGTCGAAGTCCGGATACTCTCGATCCTGGACCAGGTCGTACTTCGCCCAAAGCCCGCTGGGCAGAATCACGTCGCAGTGACGGACATAGTCCAGGTGCACACCATCCACCCCTGGCTCCCGTGCGATCTTCAGCATCGAGTCCCGCAGGTATTCCCTGACCTCGGGCCGGGTAGGACAGAGCCACTTGTAGTATCCCACATACGGAGGATGAGTAAGGCTCGATTCCCCGTTCCGGCTTACGGTGAACCACTCGGGGCGGTTGGCTTTCACCCACTCGTCGCCATTCCTGTTCAGCGTCCAAACCCAGCGGTGGAATTCGAGGCCGGCGGCGTGGGCGGCCTCGGCGTGAACAGCCGTGTCACCCCCGCCCACCAGGACGCCGTGGAACCCCTCTTCCGCCAGAAGGCCGTATTGCGCCTGCCACTCGGAAGGACTCCGGTCGCCGCCGCCGTGGACCCAGGTCCAGAGAAGGAAGTCGGAGGGGGTCTCACCCGTTCTTGGGCCGGCGCATCCCATGGTGTCCAAGGGAAGGGTGGCGGCCGCGACCCCGCCGGCCGCCACCCGAACGAATTCCCTTCTCTTCATGACATCGTCCCGGAGGCCGATGCCATAGACCGATCGGTCATCGGTTCCCCGCCCCCAGATGCTCATGGTGCAGGAGTGCGTTCATGACCATGGCATAGGATCCCAGCGTCTCGCCCCTCCAGAAGGGGTTGAAGCTGAACATGATGATGTGGCCTTCACCTCTGGGGGCGTCCACCACTGCTGGGGCGTTGGCCATCTCGGCGCCGGCAACGAGGCCTCCGCTGATGAGAAGGTCCGTAGGCTGGGCGGCGAACCTCGCTACGATTCGAGCTGATGGAGCTGCGGCTCCCGCGGCGCCCCGACCTCCAGCTCCTTCCTCGCTCTCCCGCGCGGCCCTTTCGGCCTCACGAAAGGCCTCGACGCCCGCTTGGCCCATATTCCGGGGCCGACCCTGCACGATGTCCGGACTGTTTGCGTCACCCCGCCCGGTGCGGCGGGCCGTGGTGCTCCCGTCATCTGATGCCTGCAGGGGGCTTGCGCCGCCCCCGCCCCCGCCCCGGCCGCCCCCACCCCCGCCCCCGGTGGCAAAAACCGGCGCCCGGTTGAAGTACACTCCCAACTCGTCCCCGTAGCCGTAGGCAAGGGGGCTGGACTTGTCGGTGACGATGGTCCGGAACACGCCACCGGGAGCCCAAAGGTTCTGCGTTGTTCGGATGGACAGACCCTCGGCCATGCCGAAATGGATTGGGAGGACGGACGTGTTTCCGAGGGTGATGAACACGCCGCCGGCCTCCACGAAGTTCTGGAGGTTCACGATGCCGCTGAGCTCCAACCCTCCCCTCATATCGTCGGTCTGGTTCTGGGCACCGAGGTTCGGAGTCACCTCTGTGCGTTTCCACGGAATGGGATCGTCACCTTGGACGCCCCGGACCAGGGAGAGGGCGTCGGCGGAGGCCGGGCCCATGATGATGACGTCCCACCGGGCTTTCAGATTCGCATTGTCCCGGGCCTCATGCACCGAGATGTAGTCGTAGGGAATCTTGTATTCGTCCAGCCCGACCCGGAGCCACCCCTCCTGTTGGGTGGTGCTCCATGTGTGCATCACCGCCACCCGAGGAGCGCCCACCGCGTGCGCAGCCACGTCGGGCATCCCGTCCACGCCATGGGCCAAAAAGCCGAACTCGCTGGCTGCGGCCGCCAGCATTTCAGCAAGATTCTCCGGGTTGCCGTCTGTGGGGATTAGGAACGACCCAGCCCGGAAGGACTTGCTGTCCGCTTCGAAGGCTTCTTCAGCGGCTTGGACGTTGAGATCCGGATTGGCGTACCGGAAGGAGGCCAGGCTCGCTTCCCCGGTGTAATCGATGATGAAGGCCTCGGCTCCACGGCTTCCTTCCACTTCACCTGGGGCCGCAACGCGGCCGCTCAACTTCTCCATGCGGGCTTCGAGAATGGCTAGATCCTCGACCCGGTCGGCCGTGACGTTGAAGAGGGGACCAAGAGTCCACCCCACGTCGTCGTAGGGTGAGGGATCGGCGGGGTTGTAATATTGGGTGTCCAGGAGCATGTCACCCATGCGGGAGTAGGGTTGATCCATGCGGATCACATAGCTTCCGGCCCCGTAGGGCTTGTCTCCCACCGTGGCGTCCCGGGTGAGCCGGTGGACCTCCACGGCGTGTTCCTGCATGAGCTGAAGGAGGCGGGCCTGGAGGGCCGGGCGACTGTCGTCCGCTGGGAAGACGTAAGCTGCCGGTCCCTCTGTGGTGGCTTTGGCGATGGACCGCTGCCCCTTCACGTAGAAGTTCTTCAGGAAGTCTTCCTTGTTTTCCGCCATGTAATTCAGAGCGATGAGGAGCGCGCTCTGTTGCAGGTTCACGTTGTTCCGAATGGACCACACGGTCTGCGGAAGGGGGGTGTTGGGCCGGTGCCATTGTCGTTCGACGTTGGTGCTGATGACCCGTGTCGAGCCGTCGCCGGCGCCCTGGGTCTCATAGAACCGTCCGATGGCGTTGTGGCCGTTGGCCACCGTGAACATGTAGTTGGGGCCCCATCCATCGTAGAAGTCGAAGGTGTAGACACCTGGGACGCCGAATGCGGTCATTTCCCTGACTTCCTGGTACGAGATGTTGTTCCACTCGTTGATGACGATGGGATCGAACCAGGCGTTGTAAGGTCCCCGTCCGGTGGAGACGTAGAGGTGGGACGCCGACTCGTGGAGGTCATGGACGACCAGGGGTTTGAACTCGTGGAAGGTCTTGTGGACGTTCTTGGTGAGGGCCAGGGAAAGGCCGATGCCATCTCGGTTGTCGTCGTGGGCCACGTACTTGCCCCACCAGAGTGGGCGGGAGGGGTACGTGCCGTCGGGATCAAGGCGCGGAGCCATGGCAAGGTCTACCTGCTTCGCCCGACCGTCCACCTCCAGGACAGGGGTGGTCATGAAGAAGACGTTGTCACGGATCTTCTGAATGAAGGGAGTCTCCTCCACCGCTAGCCGATACACGATCTCCATGAGCATCTCCGGGGAGCCCGTCTCCCCGGAGTGCATTGCCCCGGTGGCGTAGTAAAAGGGCTTGGCCGTTCCGAAGAGCCCCTCGGCCGTGGCCTCGTCAAGGGTTCGAGGGTCGGCAAGCCGGCCCATCATGCTTTTGTATTCGGCGAGGCGGGCCATGTTCTCGTCGCTGGACACGACCGCCACGATCATCTCCCGGCCCTCTTCCGTCTCCCCGATGCTGAACACCTCTACCCGAGGCGAGGCGTCGGCGACCGCCCTCATGTACCGATAGATGTCCGCCGGATAAGTGAGAACGTCGGCGGCGCCGGCGATGTGCCCGAGGATATCGAGGGGCGTCGGCACCGTCTCGGAGGCCGGAAGGTGGTCCACCAAGGGTGTGGCAAAGAAGGGCTCGGTAGTGAATTCCAGGATCTTGGCCGTGTATGCCTGGTCGTGGGCCTGAACCTGGGCCACCGCAGGGGCGGCTGCCAGGATCATGGCCAGGGTCATGAGGAGTCCGATTGCGAACGGGGTCCGCCGCGGGGCACGGGATATCATGGCGTTTACCTCACCTGAAGGGGACGGCGGCGCCCGGTTGGTCGGCTTCGGGCGCCCTCCAGTTCCAGCCTGTCACGATCTGGAGTTCTTGGTGGAGGGTATTCTGCGGTCGCGCGGGAGCAATGTCCAGGTGGCTGGTGAGTCTTGGATCGAAGGGTGGCTCGATGAAAGCAAACCGGACTTCCCAGTCTGTGGCGGCATGCATCGAAACCGGGGTCGCCGATCCCTCGGGGGGCCACTCCCAGCAACGTATAGGATCGGCCGGTGAGTTGGATGGCCTTTCCCACCACCTCAGGGTCACCACCGAACTCCCTCTCCCAAAGTGAATGGCTGATCACGACCCCTGGCTCGGCCGCGGTCCCGGGGTCGTCGTCGGCGTGGTAGACGATGCCTGCGAAAGGGTGCAGTCCCAGCACGTCGAAGTAGTTCCGCGAGGTCACCTCGACCAGCATCATCTGGGAGGTCCCGTCCTCCCCCGTCATCATGACTCCGCGGAATTCAACGGCGGCGAGGGCTTCCATCGTGGACGTCTGATCTCGGAATACCTCAAAATCGGAATAGGCAAACTGGCCAAGCGTTCCCGCTCGATCAGCCGCGAACAGCCGCACGATCTGGCCAGGCTCGGAGAACGGAGACGGACTGAGCCATAGCCAATCCACCACGCTGAAGATGGTTGCGTTCAGTGTGATCCCGATCCCCAGCGACAGAACCGCAGCGGACGTGTTACCCAGGTTCTTCCTGAGAAGACGGAGGCTGTGGGCGAGGTCGGTCATGGCTTGTCCTCCGATTGAGCGAAGGGCGCCCGGGAGCGCAGCGCCGAAGGGAGGCCGTTCTGCTCAGCCAGGAGGCGGTACCGCTCGTCCAAATCATCCAGCATGTAGGTCCGGTGCACTTCAGTGGCCAGACATTTGAGGAGACCGCGCCAGGACCCGGGCGCCTTCGACCGAAAGCCGGAAGAGGCGCTTGGCCCGGCCTCCCCTTGGTCACCCTCCAGTTGTTGCCATTCCGGAAACCGAAATCGGGGAGCTTAACGATCCCGAACGAGCACTACAGGTGAAGTTTCTTTTTGTTTCAGGAAGAAATAGATGGCGTTGTCATCAAGAACGAGGTCTCTCGGGGCGACTCCCGCTGGCGGATGGATCCGGGAAAGGTGCCGGGAGATTCCGGGCGTTAGATCCGTGACCCCATCCATCCCCGTCGACAGTGCTATCGGCGGGCCGTATTCTGATCGAAGAGTGGAGCTTTGGAAGGCCGGCCCCACGGTCGGCTGTCGGTTTCTTCACGGAAACTTCAAAACGGGAAGGTCGGGATCCCCATGTCGACAGGACCGGTATTTCGCCGGCAACTCGTAGCGCGGCCGATCGTATTCGGCGTTTGCGCGTCAATCCTCGCTTGTTCCGGAGGAGAGGCTCCCCCCCCTGAACCGTCGGCTCCTCCGACCGGGTCCTACGAGGACTTCACCTCGGAAGAACTGGTCCAGGCTTTCGATCTTCGGGAAAGCGATGTGCCGGTGAGGGAGCTACCCGGGTGGGCCCCCCCAAAGAAGGTAGTGGTTGTGGTTCCCGAGGAATGGGATCGCCGGGAGGAGCGGATGGCGTTCCTGCAGGCCGTCGCCCCCGGGGTCGAGCTCATCCCTGTCAGGAATCGAGGGGATGCCGTCGACCGGGGCGTGCTGGTCGATGCCCAGGCTGTCCTCGGACTCGGATGCGCCGAGAGTACGGTTTCGGCGATCGGTCCGGAGGTCCACTGGATTCAGTCAGGCAGCGTGGGCGTAGAAGGATGTTTTACGAGCGGCACACCGCCGGGGGAGACCAACCGGATTCTCCGTGAGCGAAACATCGTGGCCACCTCGATACGGGGCATGACCGCCCGGGCGATTGCCCAGCACTCCCTTACGATCATGCTCTCCCTGATCGGTGGGATGGACATCCACGACGAGAGACAGGGAAACCACATATGGGGGAGGACGCAGACAGACGTCGTGAAAGACAAGAACCTGGATAAGGAGTTCCAGGATCAGACGTTGTTCGTTGTGGGGCTCGGGAGTATCGGTACGGAGGTGGCGCGCTTCGCCCACGCTCTTGGCATGCGTGTCATCGCGACCCGCAACACCAGCAGATCGGGGCCGGCTTTCGTCGACTATGTGGGCCTTTCGGATGAAATGTACGAACTCGCTGGCCAGGCCGATGTCGTGTTCGCGGCCGTCCCGAACACCCCCGATACCCAGGACATGTTCAACGCCCAATCCTTCGACGCAATGAAAGAGTCAGCTTATTTCGTGAGCATTGTGCGGCTTCCCGTGGTGAACTGGGAGGATCTGAAGGAAGCGCTCAGATCAGGGTCCATTGCTGGGTTCGGGGCGGATGACCTGCCGCAGAACGATTTCGAGCTCTGGGATATGCCCAGGGTCATCATGACGCCCCATGTCTCGGACTACTCCAACCGATACCGGGACAATCAGTTCCTTCTCTACCGTGAAAATCTCCGCCGTTATGTGGCGGGCGATAGGATGTTGAACGTAGTCGACCTTCAGCGCGGGTACTGAGGCACTACGCCTATGAATGTGATTAGGAACTCTGGCTTGGCGATCGGGGCTCTTCTCGGAATTCTGTGCTCGGGGCTGCTGGTGCCCACCGGGCCGGACCCGCAGAGGCCGCGGGGTGAATCGTGGTCTCCCCGGCCATGGTCGACGTGGTCTCCCGGGACGGGCGAACCCAGGACCGCCTTCCGTACGAGATCTTCCACCCTGAGGAGGCCCGGGCCGTCCTGGACGCCGTCCGCAAAAGATACTCCGTGAACCCGGACCGCATCGTATCCACCGGAACTTCGCTAGGGTCCAACTTTTCCATCGCCTACGCTGCAGACATCCGGATTGGTTGAGCGCCATCGTCCCGGTATCCTGGGGCGTGTATTGGGTGGAGGCGGATACCCGCCAGGCGTTCGATCACGCCAGGGTTTTGGGCCCTTCGGAGATCGATGTCACCGCACGTTGGGCAAGCCGAATCACCCTCCTTCTCAGGAACAGGTTGGTGAACCTCGACGAACCACTGGTCGTGCGCGTCAATCGTGAAGTCGTCCACGAGGGGACGGTGGAACGCTCCATGCGCGTGGCGTTGGAGGAGGCGCGGCGGCTGGGTAACGAGCGGCGCGTCTATGCCGCTCGCCTGACCGTTCCAGTGCCCACTACCCGAGCCTCCTACGAGCGGGCGATTCTGGCGTGGGATGAGCTGGCGTCGACGCACCCCCAAGGGCAGCTCTCCTTCTGGGAGATGTACGCGGTTCGGGCGCTAGAGGAGCGAGTTCCCACAGTCGGCTTCGAGGGGAGCGAAGACCCTCTTCCCGAAGGCGTGTCTGTTGCACCGGAACAGGTGGGCGTGCGGGTGACGGCGATGGAACCAGGGGGCCCTGCCGAGGCTGCGGGACTCCTACCCGGAGACGTTTTGGTCTCATTTGGAGGGGAGCCATTCTTCCACGGGCGGGGTGGCGTGGGTGGTCTACACCACTGGCTCATCCGTGAACTCCGCGAGACCGAGCGGGAATACCAGCTTGTTGTGTCCCGGGAGGGAGGACTCGAGATGCTCCAAGCGTCGTATGTTCTGGGGCCCTACAACCCTCCGGGCGATACCTGAACGGTTCGCCGTGCCGTCCCGCCCTTCTCTGACGAAACGACAACGGTAACGCTCACCGGGCTGCCGTTGTCGATGGCCCGGACAGACCAGGAACCCTCCCTTTCTTGAGGGTCCTCGCCGTGCGTCCCGGAAGGACCCCTAGGTCGACAGAGGCGTCCCCCTCCACGAGCGTGGCATTGTCCAGCTCGAGATGAGCGCGGACCGGCCTGGCTGTCCCCAAGGATTCGGTGGCGTGGACCGTCGCGGTTGCCGTCCAACCGACGTTCGCCACCCTGGCATCAACGCGAATCGCGTCCTCCTGGTCGACTCGAGTGGCGCCAGCATTGAGGATGGCGACCTGGGGCGTCTTCTCCGCAAAGGTGAGAACCCATTCGACGTTCCTGTGGACTTCCTCAGCGATCATCGGCTCAGGAGGGCTCGAAGTGGACCAGCGGTCCCAGCCTCCCAACTCCACAGATCCGAGATCGGGGTGCTCGAATGGGTACCATTCGATAAAACCTCGGCCGCCGAGCACTGAGTCGTTCCAGCTGAAGAGCCCGTCCTGACCCTCCCCCATTGCGTGAGCCCACATCTCCGTGGTCATGGCGAGAACGCCAAAGACCTTCGAGGCCCAGTCGTTGAAGACGCCGTGACCGGGACTCATGAGATCCACAATGGCCTGCTTCTCAGCCGCGAAGTTCAGGTACCCTGTGAGGGTCACGCCATCCTCGGCGATTCTCCGGTACTCCTCGATGTCCGCCGGCGGGAACCGGAAGTCCTGGTCCGCCAGTGTCGGGAAACGGAGGATGAGGCCGCCGCTGGTGTGGAAGGTATGGATCGCCGCAATGTTCGGGCGTGCCGTAATATAGGCGACAAGGGCGTGGGTTTCCGGCTCCGAGAGGGGGAACGGCCCTGACGCGGACTGGGTCGGGCTCCAGTT
>JBDRDQ010000643.1:0-6082 GCA_043820695.1 Gemmatimonadota bacterium
GCTCCACCGAGACACCCGTGATCCGCTCAGCGGCCCGGTTGAACGAAGTAATTCTCCAGTTCGTGTCGACGGTGAACACCCCGTCGGCCACGCAGCGCAACACGGTCTCGAAGAACTGGGCTTCGCCGGCCGGATCCAGGACTCTCAACGGTTTCTCAGACATGCGTACCTCCGTCTTTTCATAGCTACAAGAATCGTTCCGAAAAGGCCCCAGGAAACATGTCCCGACCCACCCCCGTAGTGGCCTGAAGCGACCCGGCCCCTCGAGGGCCACCCGTCCTCTCTCCGGCGACTCTCATGAGCATCCTTTTCCAGGACCTGAAATTCGGCATCCGCATGCTTGGGAAGACCCCGGTGGTCTCCTCCGTGGCCGCTCTCTCCCTGGCCCTGGGCATTGCGGCAGCCACAGCCATGTTCGCCCTGGCCAGCGCCTTTTGGCTGGAGCCTCTACCCTTCGGGGACCAGGAAGGCCTGGTCATGATCCGAGAACTGCGCCACGGGGAGAGCATCGACATGGCTGCAAACGCGTCGGTGCCAAACTTCAGGGACTGGCGGGACGCAGCATCGAACTTCTCCTCCATGACAGCCATGGACATCAGGACGGCGAATGTCACCGGGGTGGATATGCCCGAGGAGATCCAGATCGCCGTAGGCACCACGAACCTGTTCGAGGTCCTTCAACTCCAACCGGCTCAAGGGCGGGTGTTCCGTCCCGAGGAGGGCACTGCGGGGATCGGGGATGTGGCAGTCATCACGGACCGCTACTGGAAACAGCACTTTAGTGAAGACGCGGACGTCCTGGGGCAAACCCTCACCCTGGACGGTACTCCCTACACGGTCATCGGGGTCATGCCGGAAGACTTCGAGATGCTCCCTGCGATGGTGGAGGTGTTCAGGGCCGTTGATCTCATGGAAGAGGAGGAACGGGGCTCCAAGGGTTGGATGGTTTTTGGGCGGCTCCAGCCCGGAGCCACTGTCGAGCAGGCACGGTCGGAAATCACCGGCATCACCGCACGTCTCGAGACCGAGTACCCGGAGGCGAATAGGGGGTGGGGAGTCTTGGTTCAGCCGGCACGCCAGTGGTTCCCCGGCCCAACCGACGCCAAGCTCGTCATGCTCCTTATCGCCGTGTCCCTCTTCGGCGTGGCCATCGCCTGCGCCAACGTGGCCAACCTCCTTCTGAGCCGGGCCGAGACCCGGATGAAGGAGATCGCGGTTCGTACCGCCATTGGGGCCGGAAGAGTCCGCATCGTGCGCCAGCTCCTCACCGAGAGCGTGTTGCTTGGGCTGGTCGGCGGTGGCGTCGGGACCCTGATCGCGGTCTACGTGATCCGGGCCCTGAACGCGGCAATGCCTGCGGAATTACCCCAGGCCTTCCGACCCTCCCTGGATGTACCGACCCTGCTCATCACGGTGGGAATAGCTGTGGCGGCTGGAATCCTGTTTGGCCTGGCCCCTGCCCTTCACGCCGTCCGTGGGAATCTCAAAGAGGCCCTCGGAGACGGGAGTCGGGGCGGCACCGCCAGCCGAAGCCGGAAGCGACTTAGGAACGTCTTCGTCGTGGGTCAGATTGGTGTGGCCTTGGCTCTTCTCACGGGAGCCGGCGAACTCCGGGAGGTGATGAACGGCTTGGTCTTCGCCGACAACGGATTCAGGGCCGACGGGCTTCTTACTTTTCAGCTCACCCTTCCCGAGTACAAGTACGCCGAAGCCTCCGAACGCCTCGTCTTCGAGGAGGAGATGATTCGGACCATTGGATCCACACCGGGGGTCGAGGGGGTGGCCGTCATGGCATCTCTTCCCAGGGGGCGGCAGAACCTCAACTATTTCTTCCAGATCGAGGGACGGGAGGTGGAAGAGCTGAACGAGCGCCCCCGGACCAACTGGCAAAGCGTTAACCCCGACTACTTCAACACCCTGGAGATCCCCCACCTATCCGGCAGACTCCTCGAGGACGGGGACCGGGAAGGTTCCACGTTGGTGGCGGTGGTGAACCAGGAGTTCGCCCGCCGGTTCTTTCCCAATGAGGAGCTTCTGGGCAGACGCATAGAGCTCCAGGGCGAATACCGAGAGATCGTGGGTGTCGTCGGGAACGTCATGCAGAGCCGGATCCCCCTCGATGGATTCGTGGAACCGGGAGTCTACCTCCCCCTGGCACAGATTCCCCGGCGAAATCCGGCTGTTGCCGTCCGAGCCAGTGGAAACCCCACGGCTCTGGTCTCGGATGTCCGGGCAGCCATCAGGTCCATCGACCCCGACCAGCCCATCACCCTGGTCCGCACCATGGAGGAGCACATCACCTACGAGGTAGCGGCCATGTCCTTTCTGGCCGCCTTCGCCGGTGCCCTTGGAATCCTGGCCATGTTCCTTTCGGCCATCGGGATCTACGGTGTCATGGCTCATGGCGTCCTCCAGGAGCGACGGGAGATGGGCATCAGGCTGGCCCTGGGAGCCAGGAGCGGCCAATTGGTGGGGATGGTGACCCGCCGCGGACTTCTCCTCTCCGCACTGGGCATGGCTATCGGCATCCCCCTGGCGCTTGGAATCCATCGAGCCGTCATGAGCGCACTTGACCTATTTGACGCGAACCTTGGATATGGAATGGCCCTGACTGCCGGGGGGCTTCTGATGACCGTGGCGATTCTAGCCAGTTACCTCCCGGCACGCTCCGCTGCCAGAGTCCATCCCACCCAGGCCCTTTCTCTGGAGTGAGGTTGGGGGTTAACGCGCCTACCTTCAACTTTTGCAAAACGGATCAGGGGCGTAACATGCTCCTGGTCCGTTGTAGTTCATACCTCTTCCGCCACCATCGCTATGCGTATCTGCGTCCTGGATGATACCTACGACTACGCTGCCTGGGAGGCACCCAAGGACGATTGGAGGGTGGACCCCACCCCCTTCCTGAAGGATCACGATTGGGTGGTGGAGGGCCTGACCAAAGACACGGCGGTCGCCAGGCTCAACCAACTCTCCAGGAAGGGCTTCGACCTCTTCTTCAACCTTTGTGCGGGAGCCTGGGATGAGGAGAGCCCCGGCATCGAGGTCGTTCAAGCTTTGGAACGCTTGAACGTGCCTTTCACGGGAGCGACCTCGGAGTATTACGAGCCCAGCCGGGAGGCCATGAAGCGTGTTTGCTCGGCTTGGGGAATCGGGTTTCCCGACTACGTCCTGGCCCGGAGCGACCAGGACATCGACCGGGCCGCCGACACCCTGAGGTTCCCTCTCATCGTCAAGCATCCGTCCAGCTATAGCAGCATAGACTTGTGGAAGACCTCCCGGGTGGAAACCACCTTCGCCCTCCGCTACCGTGCGCGACCCATGATGGAGAAGTACGGAGCGGTTCTCATCGAGGAATTCATCGAAGGCCGTGAGTTCACCGTTCTGGTGACTGAGAACCCCGACGACCTCACACGGCCGGTGACCTACGTACCCATCGAGTTCCTCTTCCCCAACGGCGAGTCCTTCAAACACTCGGACCTCAAGTGGAAAGACTACCACACCATGGAGGAGGTCCCCCTCCATGACGGTGAATTGGGCGAACGGCTGCGGATGGCGGCGTCAGACTTTTTCCTGGGCATGGGGGGAGAAAGCTTCGGGCGGTGTGATCTCCGCATGAATGCGGACAGGCGCCTCTTCATGCTGGAGATCAATCCAAATTGCGGTGTCTACTACGCACCGGAGGACCCAGGAAGCGCGGACCTTGCCCTACTCAACGACCCCGCTGGGCACCAAGGTTTCACGGATATTCTCATCCGCGCTGCTTTGGCCCGCCATACCCGGCGTCAGCGGGGGTGGGAGACCCTCCCCACTCCGGGAAACGGGTATGCCGTCTATGCCAACCGAGCGATCGCCAAGGGTGAGACGGTGATGCGGTTCGAAGGGCGGCCTCATACCCTGGTCACTCGGACATGGGTGGAAAAGGAGTGGAGCGAGCGGGAAAGGGAATGGTTCGAGGCGAACGCGTGGCCCCTGACGGACGAGGTCTGGGTGACATGGCCGGAGGACCCGGAAGAGTGGAGGCCCGTCAACCATTCATGTGACCCGAATGCCTGGCTGAGCGGGTTGGATGTCGTGGCTCGCAGAGAGATCCCGGCCGGAGAGGAAATCAGAGTGGACTACGCCACCTACGGGAACAACGTGCTGGCACCCTTCGATTGCACCTGCGGGACAGGTGCATGCCGGGGGCGGGTCCGGGAGGACGACCATCTTCGTCCCTTTCTGGACCGCTACGGATCTCATATCTCGAACTATGTCCGGGAGAAGCGGAAGGCTGCGGGGGTGTAGTCCACGCGGACGGAAGGTGCTTCAGGCCACCGGCAACCGGCGCTCCCTAGATTCTTCCCCCTCGGCCAGGACCACCGGAACCGTGTGAGTGTCCGTGGCCACCCTGCCCATGGCCACCATGCCCGTGTCCATGACACGCTGCATCCTGCGTGAGGGGGCGAAGGCGCCCTTCCTCGAAAGCCGCAACCGTCTCCTCGGCGTTCTTTTCCAAAGTGACGAAGAGCTGAACTCCGGCGTCGGCCAGGCGGGAAAAAGCCCCGCGGCCAAGCCCCCTGCAGACGATGGCGTCAACGTGCCGGGTTCCCAGGAACTTCAGAGGCTGGCAAGCACCGTGGGCGTGGTTGGAGTCGCCGTTTCGCACGGCTTCGTACTGTCCAGTTTCGGTGTCCACGAAGGTAAAATAGGGAGCGCTGCCAAAGTGGTCGGAGGGCACACCCTCTTTCCCCCTGTCATCCATGGTGGGGATACAGATTCTCATCTATCCGTTTCCTTCTCTCTTGGGTTCTTTTCCTTTTCGAACTCGGCACCGATGATCAGGGCGGCGTTTTCCACCACTGCCCGAACAACCGTCTCTCGACCCGTCTTGAGGAGCCTTTGAACGGTTCCACGAGAGACGCCCATCCTTTCACCGGCCTCGACCTGATGGAGCCCCTCCACGTCACAGAGGCGAAGGGCCTCTAGTTGGTCTTCCCCTAGGGTCAGGATCTCGAGTTCGGGCATGGGGATACTTCGGGGCTTGAAGACCCGGTCACCCTCATGATGCCGGCAGTTTCGGTGCTTTCGAGGTCTCGGCAAATTCTTGACTCCTTTTGTGCATATGCACATTATACCCGGACAACCAATCCGTCAACCCAGAAATAAAGCTGACGGAGCACAGTACCCGAACCCCTGGGGGACTCATGTCCGAAGCCAGTCCGGCCGTGCAGGACTACTATCCCGAAGACGTTGCCCACTGCTTCGGATGCGGTCGGTTGAACGAGGATGGGCACCAGCTGAAAACAGTTTGGGAAGGGGACGAAACCGTATCAAGGTTCCTTCCCAAGCCCCACCACACCGCCATCCCCGGGTATGTATACGGGGGACTCATCGCCTCTCTCCTGGACTGTCACGGAACGGGGGGTGCGGCGGCGGCAACCCTTCGCCGGGAAGGGCGTGAGATCGGCGAGGGTGAGGCCCCACGATTCGTTACCGCATCCCTGCAGGTAGACTTCCTGCAACCCACCCCTCTTGGGCCGGAGCTGGAGGTGAGGGGCAGGATCATCGAGATCACGGAACGCAAGGTGGTCCTCGAAGAGACGCTCTCCGCCGAGGGCGTGGTGACCGCCCGCGGAAAAGTCGTAGCCGTTCGAATGCCGGAAGGGATGATCATCCACCCGACCAAGCCTTCCGATGCTCTTTGAGACGGGAGGCCAGAGCTTAAAAAGCTCGAATTGCGCGAACCTGGATGGGGAAGTTCTTGTTGGCGTAGTATTGGGTCCCGGTATTGAACACCTGTTCCCAGGCGCTGCCTTCACCGTGCTCGGTGGAAGTCCAATAGAACCCATCTATGAACCCGCCGAGCTGAGTCTCTTGAAGATACAGCGCATTCAGTTCGTCTTTCGAAGGCAAGAACCAGTCGCTGAAGCCGTTCAGCACCAACTGGTCGCATAAACTGGCGGCAAAATTCCCAGCCCCCTGTGCGCTGATGATTGCGGCGGTGTTCGCCTGCCCCGTACCAATTTCGGTCCCTGTGGCGCCCGTCACTACATAGCTCCCATTGAACCAGTGTACACTGCTGCCCTGATCACCGGCGGCAGCC